>DATDKB010000115.1:0-2184 GCA_036520255.1 Rubrobacter sp.
GTACTCGCCCGGCACTCGATCGAGTCATAACGATCTCCCCGGAGGACGCCGATGAGAAGGATCTTGGTCTCGGAGTTCGTGACCCTCGACGGCGTCATCGAGGCGCCGGGGCACGAAGAGCACCGAGATGGACGGAACGCCTGGGCCCTGAGCCTCACCAGCGAGGACATGCTGGCGCATGCCGCCCAACAGCTCCTCGAGGTCGATGCGCTCCTGTTGGGACGGGTTACATATCAATACTGGGCCGCGTTCTGGCCACTCGCGACCGACGTCTTCCTCGGTGAACGGATCAACGCCCTTCCCAAGTACGTCGTGTCGAACACCCTGACCGACCTGTCATGGAACAACTCGACGCTCATCTCGGGCGACGTCCCGGCGGAGATCGCGAAGCTCAAGGAGAGCCCGGGCGGGGACATCCTCGTGTCGGGAAGCGCTGACCTCTTCGATCTCCTGCTGAAGCACGACCTGATCGACGAGCTCAGGTACATGCTGTATCCGGTGGTCCTCGGGAGCGGAAAACACCTGTTCCGAGATCAACTGGACACCGCCCACTTCCGGCTCGTCGGAACACAGGCGTTCGATTCGGGCGTCGTGCTGCTTCGCTATCAGCCGTCGAGCGACGCGCCTTCGAGCGAGCACTCGGAGGCCTACGTGTGGTCGGATCAGCAGATCAAGTCGCTGCAGGCCGCGGAGAATGCGGACCGCATCCTCGCCTCGGTCCTTTTCACCGACATCGTCGATTCGACAGGCCGCGCAGCCGCTCTGGGAGATCGCAGCTGGCGTCAACTGCTCGATCGCCACGATCGCATCTCGCACGCGGAGGTCGACCGCTTCCGCGGGCGGCTCATCAAGAGCACGGGCGACGGCATCCTCGCGACCTTCGACACTCCGACACGGGCAATCCAGTGCGCCGTCGAGATCGTCGACGGGCTAGCCGAGTCGGAGATCAGGATACGGGCGGGCATCCACACGGGCGAGATCCAGCTCCTTGGTCCCGACGTGGGCGGGATCGGCGTGCACATCGCGTCTCGTGTGATGGGCGAGGCCAGAGCGGGTCAGGTTGTGGTCACCCGCACGGTGCGTGACCTCGCCACAGGCACCGACCTCATGTTCGCATCCCTCGGATCGGTCAACCTACGAGGTGTCCCCGGAGAATGGGAGCTCTTTCGCGTCTCCATCGGAGGGCGACGCTAGAGCCGAGGGGTTGGTGCACCAACTGGACGGTACTCGAAAACGTGTCCGCTGGTAGATGGGCGTGTGTGCTCCACCTTGGCAGTCGCCACGCGAAGCTTCGACGCGACCGATACCGCAAGCGCGGGCACCGATGATCGGCTCGATCGCTTCCAACAACCAACGACGAGCTGCCGGCAGACAGAAGCCGTGCTCGTGAGGCGATCAGGCAGCGACCGAACAGAGGCCCACCCTAATCGCCAGCGCTCTCGGATCGCTCTACGATCTCTGCCCGGCCGGCCTCCCCAGGCTGGATCTCTGGCGTCGGTACCACGCCTGGGTTGTCGATCCCGCACAAGGGATTCCGCGCAGTTCAGGCTTCTTCCTCGGCCCGCACCGTGGGCATCTGGCAGAGCCTCGGCGTTCTCTCGATTCGTCATGATTCGTCCGGTTCAAACCACGCGGCCGCGCAGCGGTGAACACTGCTGCTTCTGCAATGGTCAGGGGCCGCAGGGTCGTCCGCAACGATCCGGACATCGGCCCGATAACGAGAGAACGCCGAGGCCCTGCCTCGAGGTTCACATTTCCGTTGGCGTCGAGTTGCATGACGCTCGCTCTCGGCATCCAGCTACGCGGCGAACGCTTCCCCGATCGCTAGTCCGAGACGGGCGCCGGACCATCTCTGGGGGTTCCCTTCAGTCGGCTCGGTCATCGAACAACCTCTCACCCGAGCGGCGGTGCGTCACGACCGGCTCCTCGCAGATTCCTGGATGAGACACTCTGCGAAGTACCCGCCCGGCACTCGATCGAGTCATAACGATCTCCCCGGAGGACGCCGATGAGAAGGATCTTGGTCTCGGAGTTCGTGACCCTCGATGGCGTCATCGAGGCGCCGGGGCACGAAGAGCACCGAGATGGACGGAACGCCTGGGCCCTGAGCCTCACCAGCGAGGACATGCTGGCGCATGCCGCCCAACAGCTCCTCGAGGTCGATGCGCTCCTGTTGGGACGGGT
>DATDKB010000116.1:0-4814 GCA_036520255.1 Rubrobacter sp.
CGCTACGGCATAAGAGTCCAGGACATCTTCGACGAGGGTATCCTCAAGACCAAGCTTAAGGCGGCCCTCAGAGAGAAGAACGCGATCTTCGAGAACGTCTACGGCGAGGACCACTACGACGTCTCGGACGTGGCCTCCTGGCTCCTCTCTTTCAAAGGCTTTATCGAGCCGATGGTCGCCGACACAGGGACGCTCTTGCGCGAGGCGCTGGAGAACAGGGAACGCGTCCTGCTCGAAGGGGGACAGGCGACGCTCCTGGACAACGACCACGGTACCTATCCATTCGTCACCTCGTCCAACCCGACCGTCGGGGGCGCGGTCGTCGGGTCCGGCATCCCCGCGCGGCAACTAGAGTACGTCGTCGGGGTCACCAAAGCGTACACGACGCGCGTCGGCGACGGGCCGATGCCTACGGAGCTTTTCGACGAGACGGGGGAGACTATCCGGAGCGTCGGGCGCGAGTACGGCACGACCACGGGCCGGTCAAGGAGGGTTGGATGGCTGGATCTTCCCGCCATCAAGTGGGCCGCCTCGCTCAACGGCATCACCCACGTCGCTATCACGCTCCTGGATGTGCTCTCCGCGGTCGATGAGATAAACATCTGCGTCGGCTACGAGATCGACGGCAAAGCCGTGGAAGGTTACCCGATGCACCAGACCGACCTGCACCATGCGAGGCCCGTCTACAAGTCGTTACCGGGGTGGGGCGAGGACATCACGTGGTGCAGGATGAGGGGAGATCTCCCGGAGGCCGCGCGGGACTTCGTCGGGTTCGTCGAGGCCGAGGTCGGGGCTCCTCTGTGCATGATCAGCGTCGGCCCCGAGCGCGACCAGGCGATCGTCGAGAGGATCGGGATCTAGCATCGTGGGGCGGACCCTTTGAAGGTACTCGTAATCGGTAGCGGCGGGCGTGAGCACGCGCTGGTCGAGACCCTGGCTGCGAGCCCCCTGGAGCCGGCGATGTACGCGGCCCCCGGCAACCCCGGCATCTCGCGCATCGCCGAGACGGTGGATATCCCGGTGGATGATCTGGTCTCCTTACGGGACTTCGCCGCCGATAACGGCATAGACCTGACCGTCGTGGGCCCAGAGTCGCCGCTTATCGGGGGCATCTCGGAGGCGTTCTGGGAGGCCGGGCTGAAGGTGTTCGGACCCTCTCGGGCCGCCGCCCGTATCGAGGGCTCGAAGGTGTTCGCCAAGGAGCTCATGCGTCACGCCGGCGTCCCGACCGCCGACTTCGAGGCCTTCGACCAGGAGGAGGCGGCCCTCGCCTACCTGCGAGCGCACCGCGACTTCCCCGTAGTCGTCAAGGCCGACGGGGCGGCGGCTGGGAAGGGCGTAACCGTGGCCCACACGCGGGAGGAGGCCGAAGAGGCCGTGAGGGCCTCGTTTGCCGGCAAGTTCGGGGCCGCGGGGGAGAGGATCGTTATAGAGGAGTGCCTGGAGGGGAGAGAGGCGTCCATCTTCGTCGTCACGGACGGGCAGGACATCTTACCCTTCCTGCCGGCACAGGACTACAAGCGTGCCTTCGACGGGGATGAGGGGCCGAACACGGGAGGAATGGGTGCCTACTCGCCCATCATTTGGATGGAACCTGAGACGTACGCCGCCATACTTGAGGACATCATACGCCCGACCATCCACCAGCTCGCCCTGATCGGGGCTCCTTACGTCGGCCTCCTCTACGCCGGCGTGATGGTCACAGAGACGGGCCCGAAGACGCTGGAGTTCAACTGCCGCTTCGGCGACCCCGAGACGCAGGTGATCCTTCCCCGCCTCGGCTCGGACCTCCTGGAACTGATGCTGGCCGCTGGCAACGAGGACCTCGCCGGGCGCGAGGTCGTCTGGTCTGCTGACAAGGCCGTCTGTGTCGTTCTGGCATCGGAAGGCTATCCCGAGACCTCTTCGTCGGGGGATGAGATCTCCGGGCTGGAAAACATCCCAGCCGGCGTCTACCTCTACCACGCCGCCACCGAAGAGCGCGACAACCGCTTCTTTACCGCGGGCGGAAGGGTCCTTGACGTGGTCGGGACCGGACCTACTATCATCGAGGCGCGGGCACGCGCGTACGCGGCGGTCGAGCAGATCCACTTCGAAGGCATGCAGTACCGAACCGATATAGCCCTGGAAGCGATAGAGCTGGAGGACCTTTGAGCCCGAGCGTAGGTATCCTGGTCGGCAGCGAGTCCGACCTCCCCGTCCTCGAAAAGTGCACCGCCCGCCTCGACGGCTACGGCGTCGAGTACGAGCTGGAGGTCCGCTCCGCCCACCGCAACCCTGAAGGCGTCTCCGAGTACGCAGGCACGGCGCGCGAACGCGGCCTCAAGGTAATTATCTGCGCGGCCGGCATGGCAGCCCACCTCGCGGGCGCCGTCGCGGCGCGGACTAACCTGCCGGTTATCGGCATCCCCGTAGCCTCCGGCTCCCTGAGCGGCTTCGACGCCCTCCTCTCCACCGTCCAGATGCCCTCGGGCGTCCCCGTAGCCACCGTGGCCGTCAACGGCGCCGCCAACGCAGGCGTTCTGGCCGCCCAGATCCTCGCCCTCTCCGACCCCGAACTGGCAGCGCGGTTGGAGGGATAGTTGATCGAACGCTACACCCTGCCGGAGATAGGGGCGGTCTGGACCGAGGAGGCCAAGTACCGGGCCTGGCTGAAGGTGGAGCTTGCGGTGTGCCGCGCAAGGGCCCAACTGGGTGAGATCCCCACCGACGAAGTAGAAGAACTCGCCAAAAAAGCGGACTTCACCGTCGAACGCATCCACGAGATAGAACTAGAGACGAACCACGACGTAATAGCCTTCGTGACCACCGTCGCGGAGCACGCCGGCGACGTCTCCCGTCACTTCCACTTCGGCCTGACGAGCTCGGACGTGCTGGATACTGCCGGCGCGTTGCAACTCAGGGACGCCCTGGATCTCATCCAGGACGAGGCGAAGAGTTTGACGCTGTTGCTGGCGGGGATGTCGCTGGAGCACGCGGACACCGTCATGGTTGGCCGGACGCACGGGGTCCACGCTGAGCCGATGACGCTCGGGCACAAGTTGGCGGTGTGGGCCTTCGAGATGGAGCGGAACCTGGGCCGGCTCTCGCACGCCAGGGAGGTCGCGGCAGTAGGCAAGATCTCCGGCGCCGTCGGAACCTACGCGAACGTCGATCCGAAGGTCGAGGCCATAACCTGTGAGGAGCTGAGGCTGTCATCTTCGCCCGCCTCGACCCAGGTGGTGCAGCGCGACAGGCACGCGGAGGTACTCGCTGCGCTCGCCATCCTCGGTTCGACGATGGAGAAGGTTGCGATGGAGATCAGGGGCGCCCAGCGCACCGAGGTCCGGGAGCTGGCCGAGCCGTTTGGCCGAGGTCAAAAAGGCTCGTCTGCGATGCCGCACAAGCGGAACCCGATCCTCGCCGAGCGCCTGTGCGGGATGGCCCGCATCCTGCGCGCCAACGCCGCGGTCGGTTTTGAGAACAACGCCCTGTGGCAGGAGCGGGACATCTCCCACTCCTCGGCCGAGCGCGTCGTTCTCCCGGACTCCACGATCTTGGCCTTCTACATGCTCCGCACCACGTCCCGCATCCTGCGCGGTCTCCAGGTCGACAAAGAACGCATGATCGAAAACCTGAACAGCGGTGGCGGGATCGTTTTCTCCGGCCGGGTTCTGCTCGCGCTTGTCGAAAGCGGCATGAGTCGCGACGACGCGTACGGGATCGTGCAGACGGCGGCGATGCGGGCCTGGGACGGCGATGATGGCTTCCGAGAATTACTAGAAGAGGACGAGGACGTTCGCGAACGTCTTGGAGATGATCTGGACGATATCTTCGACCCCTCGCACGCTTTGCGTAACCTGGGCGTGGTGTCCGAACGGGTCGAGGAACTAAAAAGGAGGTTGGAGGATGGCTGAGGATCTGCTATACGAGGGCAAGGCCAAGAAGGTCTTTACGACGGACGATGACGGCGTGCTTCTGCACAGCTACAAAGACGATGCCACGGCTTTCAACGCCCAGAAGCGCGGGGCGTGGAAGGACAAGGGCAAAACCAACGCCACAATGAGCGCGGCGATCTTCGCCTACCTCGAAACGCACGGCGTACCGACGCACTTCCTCGAACAGGTAGACGACACCTCCATAACTACCAAGAGGCTTGACATGCTGCCGGTCGAGGTCGTGGTCCGCAACGTCGCCGCCGGCTCCCTGAGCCGCCTGCTCGGCTTCGAGGAAGGCCGCAAGCTGAAGGCCCCGATCGTCGAGCTGTGCTACAAGGACGATGACCTCGGCGACCCGCTGCTCAACTGGTACCACTTCAGGGAGCTGGGCGTCGCCGACGAAGACCTCGAGTTCTGCGAGGAGCTAGGCCTCAAGGTCAACGAGATCCTCGCCCCCTTCTTCGAAGAGCGCGGCATAACGCTCGTGGACTTCAAGATAGAGGCGGGGCGCGATACCGACGGCAACCTCATGCTGGCCGATGAGATCTCCCCCGACACCTGCCGCTTCTGGGATAAGGAGACCGGCGAGAAGCTTGATAAGGACCGTTTCCGCAACGATATGGGCGGCGTCGAGGAAGCGTATGCGGAGATGCTGAGGCGGGTCACGGAGATCACGCAGAAGGGCGCCGTGGATTGAAGATCCGGGTTCTCGTCCGCCCCAAGGCCGGCATCCTCGACCCGCAGGGCGAGGCGGTAAGGAGCGCGCTTCCCGCGCTTGGTTTCGAGGGCGTTCGGACCGTACATATCGGGAGGCTCATCGAGATGGAGGTCGAGAGCGCGGACGAGGTCGACGCGATGTGCCGCAGGCTTCTGTCGAACCCGACGATAGAAGAGTAC
>DATDKB010000117.1:0-9979 GCA_036520255.1 Rubrobacter sp.
GCACCCGCTCCCGACGTTCGAGCAAGCACCGTCGCCCACCGCTGGAAACCAGGGCACGTCGCGCAAGCCGGGCCAACGCTCGGCCCACTCTCCGTCCAGGCCACGCCAGGGCTCGTCCGAGATGGAAGAAAGCTGCGCTTCCTCTATGGGAAGGACCTCCAGGATCTCCCGGTCCCAGCGCTGCTCGTTCTGGTCGAAGAGGCCCGTGGCCGAGGCCATCGACGTGCCCACCCTGTAAGGCTCCCTGAAGAAACGGGCGTAGAAATAGTCGGCGGGGGAGACCCAGTGTTCGGCGTTCTCGAAGGCCTCGGGAATCGTACGGTTCGACCATGCCAGCTTGGCCGGCCAGTAGCTGGAGTGGAGCACACAGCCCGTGCGCCGGTGGTAAGCTCTCTCGTCCACTTCGTCGCGCAGGTCGGCGGCGGACTGTGCCGCGCGGCGGTCGGCCCAAGTCAGGATCTGGGTCGTGGGTCGGCCGTCGCGGTCTACGCCGAGGACCGAGTGCCAGAAGGTGCTCATGGCGACGCCGGAGATCTCCGCTCCTTCAGCCCTTGTGAGAGCGCCGTCTACGGCTCGGGCGACGAGGTCGAGGAGTTCGTCGGCGTCTTTGGACGCGCCGCCGTCGGGGGTGTATTCGAAATCGTAGTCGAGCTTGACCTCCGTGCCCTTCACCTCCTCGCCCGAGTCCTCGTAGAGCCCCGCCCTCACCGACGAGGAGCCAACGTCCACAGAGAGGATACGTGCGTCTTGCTGTACTCTGGATGCCATCCTTCCGCCCTCCCTAAAGGCCGTCCTTTTGGGTAGTCTAGCAAGCCGCCCCTCCGAACAACTCGTGCTGCGTTCCATGTTTACCGGCAATGCTGGCAAGGGTACCGAGGTGGTTAACAGCCGGACGCTTATCGAGGAGGAAGACGTGGCCAGCGAAGACAGGTTGAGGGAACTCGAGGAGAAGTACGAGGACTACAAGGTCTACGACAACCAGGGGGAGAAGATCGGGAAGGTCGATGACCTCTTCGTCGATGAGTCCGACCGCGAGGAATACATCGGCGTCAAGATGGGGTTTTTGGGCATGAAGTCGACCCTTATCCCGATGGAAATCGTCCGCGTGAACGAGGGGGAGAGGAGCATAGGGGTCTCCGACTCCAAACATCACGTGAAAAGCGCCCCGAGCTTCGACGACGACGAGGACATCACCCCCGACTACGAGGTCCGTATCCGCAGCTACTTCGGCCTCGACTCCATCGGCACCTCCGAAGGCGGCTACGGCGCGTACTCTGACACCGACCACCGCGACGCCGACGACGATACCAGGGAGTACGAGGACCACTCCTCCGTAGGTTCCGAGGAACACACGGGGTCAACCACCGGAAGCTCCGGAAACGCATCCGATTACGGGGACTCGAGGGAGTCCTCAGGCATGGAGCCTGCAGAGAGGGGATCCTCCGACAGGGAGTCGTCGGATGTTGGATCTACCTTTGGTGGCACGAGCCCTTTCACCGACGATTCGTCCGGCAGTACGCCAACGACCCGCGAGACCGAGGAAACCGAGACGTTCCGCGAGGGCGGACGCACCAAGATACGCCGTCGCGTCATACGCGAAGAGATCATAGAAGAAGACGACAACCCAGACTACCGCAACCTGTAGGGGCCCTTCGCGAACCGCCCGAATTCGAACCGTGGCTACCTCGGGTAGGGTGGCCAGATGCCGCCCGGCATGTACACCCCGGACGGTTCCTTGACCACGTAGGCCCACGCCAGGAGGGCCGAACCCTCGCGTGTCTCGACGGGTACCAAAACGCGCCGGTAAGGACTTGATGCGTCGGCGGGGTCGAACCCTTCCAGGCGGTCGATCGCCGGCAGGCGCGACCCGGATCGTCAAGAAAGAAGATCTCCCCGAAGACACGAGGGCTCTCAGTGGGCGTCAAACGCTCGCGCCGCCGGCGAGCCTGCTCTTCAGCATCCCTTTCGGGGTCACCCGTGCCGATGGCGCAAATAGATACCTCCGGAACGACCAGCGCGGGATAGCCAAAAAGCGGAAGATCGTACAGCTCGCCGTGTACGGCACCCTCTTCGACACGCAGAGCGCTACCGCAGTAGCGATCATGGTTGCGCCCACCACGCCTCAACGTACCGTAGAAAAACATGATCAGCACTTTAGCCGGCCAGTGCCGAGCGGTGGTTCAGTCATGCAACGGACCTCGTCCGGGCGGTGAAAAGAGGCTTTCGGACAAACAGGGCTGAAGTGCTGACACGCTCATAAACGCACCAGCGATGCGTAGTCCACTTTTATGCAGCGGTCCATGACGACCGTCAGGCCATGCTCTGTGGCGTAGGCCGCCGCCTCCTCGTTGATGACACCCGATTGCAACCACAGCACCTTCGCGCCGGCTGCCACGGCGTCTCTGACGACGGGCATGACCTTCTCGCTGCGCCGGAAAACGTCCACTATGTCTACCGTCGTAGGGATGCCTGCCACAGACTCGTATGGTTCTTCGCCGAGGACGGGACCCTTGAGTTTTGGGTTGACGGGGAAGATCTTGTATCCGTAGCCCTGCAGCGCGGCCGCGATCGCGTGGCTCGTGCGGTACGGTCTGTCGGAGAGCCCGACGACCGCCACGGTGCGCGCCTGGTCCAGAAGGTCCCTGATCTCTCGATTGTCGGGATTCGCGTGCATGACCGCCCTCTCTTCTAGGATGCCAGGCCAGGATGTTACCCGATCTCCGCGACCAGGGGCGCGAGCGCGTGCTCCTTTCCCTTGGCCTCGATCATCACGTCGGCGTCCCTGCCGTCGAGCGCCCCGAGCAGCGCTTGCCAGTCTTTGTCGTCCACAGAGTAGGCGTGCGCGCCTGGCCGCTTGTCAGGGTCCTGACTGGAGAGGTGGAGCTTGGGACGGGCTGGCCGGGGTTCCCACGTGGGCAGTGCCAGATCCAGCGCCCCTTTCAACGCGAGGCCGCCGGGGTTCAGGCCGTGGTGGAAAGCGTCCGCGATCGCCGGGATGCCAAGGGCGCGGGCCGTCTCGACAACTTCGGCCACGCTCCAGACGCGCTCGTCGTTCTCCAGGGCGAGGTAACGTAGGACCTCCGCCTCCGGGCGCATCACCTCTACGAAGCGCGCGGCGCTCACCGGCTTGTCCGCGTAGGCGCCTCCCATGTGCAACACGGCCACGCTATCTGGATTTCCAAGCAGATCGAACACGCCGGCGACGTAGTGAAGCTCCGACAGGCTACGCCCGACCACCGCCGGGTTCGGGCTGCCTGGGTTGATGTACTGACCGGGATGCATCGAAAGCCGGATGCCGAGATCTCGCGCCAACTCCCCGGCCTCGCGCAACTCTTCGCCGTGCACGGCCTCCCAGCCATACGGAAAGGCCGGGTGGGAAGCGAAAGGGATCAAGCTCTGTCCCATACGGAACAGCCAGATCCCACGCTCCGCGTTCCACCGCAAGATGGTTTGGAGATCCGCGACGTTCTGTCTGACGAGCCCCTTGAGCTTCTCCACGTTCGAAAGGCTCGCCAGCCGCAGCGTGCGGTTCGTAGTGGCCGGAATCGTCAGGTTCTGCGCGGGATAACCAAGACGCATCACCACCCCGGTATACAACACCTATCAAGAGCCCGCTGTGTCCGACCTCCTACAAACAACCCGAAGCCGCTATTTACGAACCGAGCCAAAACAAAAGCCCCGGCGCTCTGGCCGGGGCTTGGAGTTGCGTGTGGCTTGTACTCTTAGCCTTCCAGAACGAACGTAACCTCGACGTTCACCTTGTAGCCGATGATGTTGCCGTCTTCGATCAAGACGTTCTGGTCCTTGATCCAGGCTCCCTCGACGCCGCGCAGCGTCGACGTGGCGCGGGTCACGGCCTGCTGGATGGCGTCCTCGAAGCTCGTCTCCGAGGTGGCGCTCAACTCGGTTATCCTGGCTACCGACATGCGTCCTCCTTTATCCTGGCCTGTCCGTCAATTTCTCTGAGCTAGTACTACCCCCGCCCGCAAAAAATAAACGCCTTGCCCTGGCAAAGTTTTGGGACGTGCGAGACGTCGTCCCGAAACTTTGCGATCCTACAGATCGAAGAGGGAAAACATCGTCCGCCTGTCCGAGCCTTATAGGGCCGGTTCGCGAACCGGCCAAAAAACGAACAGCCTTACAACTCGGCCGACAATACGGGATCGCTCGTCGGTTGTTCCGAGCCACCGGCCGGCTCGACGGTTACCGCTATCGTATCGCCCTTCTTTACAGGGGTCGTGATCGGCGCCGCCGTCTCGTCGCCGCCGGGACGGAAGAGGCCGCTGGGTTCGGGTACGTCGCCCTTGATCACCCAGATCTGGCAAGTCTGTCCTTCGGGTACCGAGGGCAGGCTGTCGGCTACCAGAATGATCCTGTCTTCGTTTATGGACGCCACTTCGGCGTCGGCCCCCTGATCCGCCCACGTTCCGCCGAGCGCGATCGTCTGGGTCTGCTGGTCCTGCTCGCCCCGAACCTGGGCCTGCAGGTCGTTGACCTGACCCTGCGCGTTCCGAACCTCGCCTTGCAGATTCTCTACCTGTCCCTGCAACAGCAAGTTCCAGGAGAGCAGGCCGATCAGGAGCAGGGCCGCTGCCCCGAAAGCGAGGCTCCGGGTGCCTATGTACCCCAAGAACCTGGCGAATACGGACTCTCGCCCGCCACGGCGGGGCGCCGCCTCGGCCTCGACCACCTCCATGACCTTGCGGCGGAGTTCCGGCGACGCTTCTTGCTCGTGCGGGGCGAACGCCAGCAGGCCCGCGACCGCGGCGAGCTCGTCTAGCTCGGCCTGACGCTCGGGGTGGCCAGCGAGGTATTCCTCGAAGCTGCGCCTCTCCTCCTCGGGCAGGGCGTCGAGGACGTAGGCGTCTTTGAGGTCTTCGAAGCGCTCGTTGTTCATCTCGCTCATCTCGGTACCGCCGCGCCTCTCGATTCGAAAAAGTTCCTGATCTTCTTTAGCCCCAGGCGCATCCTGCCCTTGACCGTCCCCAACGGCAGGCTGAGTAGCTCGGATATCTCGACGTGTGTATACCCCGAGAAATACGCAAGCTCCAGTATCTTTAGCTGATCGGACGGTAGCGTGTTCAACGCCTCCCTGACATGCTCGCGCTGCGAGTTGCGCCAGGTCTCGGCGAAGGCCTCGCTCGGCTGGGAGCGTGGCGCGGTGGCCTCGATCTTATCCTGCGTCCTGCGCCGGCTTGCGTGGGAGCGTAACTGGTCTATACCCCGGTTATGAACGATGGAGAGGATCCAGGTCCTCACGCTGCCACGCTCGGCACGGTAGCTGCCTGCATTCCGCCAGACCTTCAGAAAGGCGTCCTGCGCCAGGTCTTCGGACGCCTGGCGTTCACCCATCATCCTGTAGGCGAGGGAGAAGGCGGCGCGGCTGTGGCGGTCGTACAGTGTGGCGAACGCCTCAGCGTCGGACGCTTCGACGAGCGAGATCAGATCCTCGTCCGCGAGAATAAGGTATTGTCGTTCCCGATCCGCCATACCCTCATCCTACGGTAATGCCGCCTGGTTGGATCATTCTTGCTACGGAGCCGCCGAACGGAACACAAAGGGTAAGAAGCGAGCAGGCGTCAGTGTAATAGATGACACATTTATTGCGAGTTCTGTTTAAGACTGTTCACGTCGATTGAGCCAGGTTTCCGGGAGAAACTCGGTCGTTTGAGGTGAAATACGCGTGTTCGATGGCTGGACATGTGGTTACGGGGGTGATCAGGGTCTACCGACGGCCGTAAGATCGGGAGAATGTAACGTAGAGAGGTTCAATGTGGGGCTGGAAAAAGAGGGAGGCATGTGTAGATGAGTGGATTAGAGAACCGCGTCGCGATCGGGCTCGATCGGGAGACATCGCGGCAGGACTTCCTGAAGACGGCGGCGTGGACGGGCGCCGCGCTCGCCGCGATGGGGATCGGCGGCTTCGGCGTCGCCGTTCGCCGGGCCGAGGCGGAGGGCGAGTACAAGACGTACGAGGGGCTCGGCGACGCGGCGATAGTGGCGTTCGCTTACCAGTTGGAGCATCTGGAAGCACGTTCTACGCGGAGGGTGTCGAGGCCAGCATCTTCGCGGACACGTTCCTCGAGCAGATAGTGGCGATCCGCGACCACGAGATGGCCCACGCGGACGCCCTCGCGACGACGCTAGAACAGCTAGGGCCAGAGGTGACTGTGACACCGCAGTTCACCTTCCCGGGTGGCACCTTCGGCGATGCGGCGACCTTTCTCAAGCTGGCGGCGACCTTCGAGCCGGTCGGCATCGGTGCCTACCAGGGCGCGGCGCATGCGCTCAAGAGCAAGGACATTTTGGCCGCGGCCATCTCGATCCACAACGCTGAGTACCAGCACCGGTGCGCGATCAACATGCTCAACCTCATCAACCCGCCGAACAACCTCGCGTTCGAGGAGGCCTTGCCTCTGCAGGATGTGCAGGCGGCCGTCAAGCCGTTCGGCATAACCGGTTAGGGAGGAGACGACTAGATCACGGAAAACAAGATCAATGTTCCTGGCGCGCAGGAGCTCGCGCGGCCACGGACCAGGAGGGACTTCTTCAAGACCCTCGCCGTAGCGGGCGCCGGCGCGACCGCCGCCTCGATGCTCTTCTCGGGCAAGGCTTTCGCCAAGACCGATGATGTGGACATCGCCAACTTCGCGCTCTCGCTGGAGTACCTGGAGGCGGATTTCTACGCCAGGGTCCTGGACGCCGGCGTCCTCTCTGGTGACGCCTTCGGGTGTCGTCGAGAACCTGGAGAGCCACGAGTCGCAGCACGTCGACGCCCTCGTAGGGCTGCTCGACAGCGTCGGCGCGACGCCGGTCGAGAAGCCGACCTTCACCTATCCCGCGGACACGTTCTCGAGCCAGGCTTCCATACTGGATCTGGCCGCCACCTTCGAGCTCGTCGGCGTCGGAGCTTACCTTGGCGCGGCGCCCCTGATCTCCAGCCCCGACATCCTGGCGGCCGGCAGCATCGCCGGCGTCGAGGGCGAGCACGTGGTGGCCATCAACTGGCTGCTCGGGGTCGTTCCTTACGCCAACGAGGCTTTCCCCGAGGCACTGACCCTCGACGAGGTCTCGGCGGCGGTCGCGCCGTTCATGGGCGGGGAAATGCTTAGCACGGGCGGCCCGAAGCTCTCGCCGGTGGAGGCGTACCGTCTAGGGCACGTCTAGAAAGAATCATTGAGGGACAAGGTTTGAACCTGCGTCTCATCTCGTTAAGCGGGGCGCTTCTCGCCCCGCTCTTGTTTGTCCTGCTGACGGCCTGCGCCGGACAGCCGCAGTCGGCCAGCGCAGAGCGCACCTGGGCGGAGAACGCTCACACATCTTTGACCGCGCCCGAAGAAACCGCTCCGGATAAGGACCAGCCGAAAAAGTCGGACGGGAAGGACAAAGAGCAGAAGACCGTGAAGGTCATTCTACCCGAGGACATTCTGGACGAGAAGGACCTCGAGAAACCCCCGCCGGAGTACGTGGACTGGTACAAGGAGGGTTCGGACTCGGGTGGGAAAGCGACCTCGGACACCACGGCCGGGGCGCTACCGGCCGTAAAGCCCTTCAATCTGGGGAGGGACCCCGGGGGCCTGACGACAAGACCCTCTACCTGACCGTCCCGGATCTGGGGCTAGCGGACGTACCCGTCTACAACTCGGTCAAGGAGAAGAAGCTCAAGGAATCCGTCGTCCACATCTCGGCAACCGGTTTTCCGTGGCAGAAAGGGGCGAACACCTACATCGCCGGCCATCGCCTCGGGTATGAGGGGACGGGTTCGTACCTCGTTTTCTACTACCTCGACCAGCTCACCGACGGAGCCAAGATCCTGCTCGAAGACGAGTCTGTACAACCTACAGGTACCGCGTAACCAAACAGAGGGTCGTCGACCCGAACAACGTCGAGGTTATGGAGCCCCAGGAAGGCAAATCGGTCGTCTCGCTTCAAACCTGCACGCTGCCCGACTACAAGCAACGCCTTATAATCGAGGGAGAGCTGGGAGGGAAGAGCACGTGATTTCCCCGTGCTAAGATCTCACCAGGACGGTCTACGGCCCTGCAGCTCACAACTTTCGACCTGACAGAGAGGCGGATTTGCGGCTAAGCGTTCTCTCGAGCGGTAGCTCGGGCAATGCGACCTACATGGAAACGGACTTGGGCGGCCTTCTGGTGGACGCCGGCCTCTCGCGACGGCGCATAGAGTCTCTTCTGGCCCGCATCTCCAGAGATCTGGACGACGTGCAGGCTATTCTCCTCACCCACGGGCACTCCGACCACACGTGCGGCGTTCGCTCGCTAGTCCGTGACCGCGGCATAGCGGTCTTCGCCGCCCCCGGCGTCGGCGAATCGTTCGGCGCGAACTCGGTGGTCCCTGGAGATGAATGCAGGGTCGATGGCCTCGTGGCGACCTTCTTCGAGGTGCCGCACGACTCGCTGACCTACGGGGTAAGAATCTGTGACGAAGCGGGCGCGGTGGCGATGGCGACGGACCTCGGCGAGGCCGGCGTCGACGTGCTGCGGTGCATGCGCGGGGCCGAGGCGGTGGTCCTCGAGGCGAACCACGACCACGACTGGCTCAGGCGCGGCCCCTACTCGGCGAGTTTGAAGCAGCGTATCTCCTCCCGTCACGGTCATCTCTCGAACCGTCAGGCGGCTGAGGCCGCCGTCGCTCTGGCGCCGCACGGCCTCAAAGACCTCGTGCTCGCCCACCTCTCCAGGACCAACAACTCCCCGAACCGCGCCTGCGGCACCGTGCACGGGGCGCTAAGGGAGGCGGGCCACGGCGGTGTTCGGGTCAGGGCGGCGATCGCCGGCCATCCCACGCCCTGGATCGAAGTAGGAACCCCCCTACGAGCTCCCGAACACGTCTACCGCTACGACAAGACCGACGCTGCTGGACAACTTTTCGGCATCGAGTGATCCGCCGCTGCACCATCGTCTGCGTCGGGAAACCGAAAGGCTGGGCCAAAGAAGCCACCGAAGACTACGAAAAACGACTGCGCCGCTACTTCCCCGTAGAGATCATCGAAGTCCCAGAAGAAGACATCAACCGCCGCTCCCGCGAAGAAGCGCTCTCCAGAGAGGGAGACCGTATCCTCAAACGGCTCCCCACCGAAGCGTACGTCATCTCTCTCGACAGGGAGAAGGGAAAGCAACTCCCGGCGGAAAAAATCACCCGCAAGCTCGAAGACCTCGGCCTCTCGGCCCGCAGCCACGTCGCCTTCGCGATCGGAGGCCCCCTCGGCCTCTCCCAAGAAGTGTTGCGAAGCTCCCAGGAACTCTGGTCATTCGGTGCGATCACGCTCCCTCACACCCTCGCCAGGATCGTCCTCCTGGAACAGATCTACCGCGCCGTCAAGATACAACGTGGGGAGAAATATCATTGGTAGCTCCGCTTCGCTCCGCAGCAGTTGGCCATTGGTTAACAGCCAAAGGCCAACTGCTAAACTACACCCATGCGCGTTCAGATAGACAGGTTCGAGGACAACGGGTGGGCGGTGCTTTCGCCCTATCCTGATGGGCGGCGGAGCTTTGATGTGCCGCGGGAGTTGTTGCCCGAGGAGGTCTCTGCCGGAGACGTCTTCGAGGTCCGCTTCGAGTACGATAGGGAGGAGACGCTCCGGATCGCTGAGGAGAACCGGCGGCTTCTGGACGACCTTCTCGGGGGCGGGGCGTGAGCTTCGAGGAGCGCCTGGCCGTCGCCGTGCGGGAGGCCGTACGAAATGCTTATGGGATCGAGCTCGATGGTTTTCACGTCGAGCGGCCCAACGACCCGAGCCACGGCGATTTCGCCACTAATGTGGCCCTAGCCAATGCCAGGGTCTTCCGGCGGAACCCTAGGGAGGTCGCGGAGAACCTCGTGGGGGCGTTGGACGCGCCGTTCGTGCGGGAGGCCGGGGTCGCGGGGCCAGGGTTCGTAAACTTCAGGCTCTCTGAAGAGGCGCTGTGGGACGGGGTCGGCGCTTTGCTGCGCGAGGGTGATACGTATGGACGGC
>DATDKB010000118.1:0-5544 GCA_036520255.1 Rubrobacter sp.
GTTCGCGCCTTCGCGTGAGGCCAGCTCGCGCCAGGCGTAGACGTTGGAGGGGAACTGGTCCTCGAGGATGATTATCTTCTCCCCCTCGCGCACGGTTACGTTGGCCGCCGCGACGGAGATCCCATAGCTGACGGACGGGACGACCGCGACGCCTTCGGCATCTCCGCCGACGAGCCGCGCGAACAGCGCGCGCACCTCCTCCACGCCCTCGAAGAAGTGGTCGGGTGTGATCTCCCACGGACGCGACTTTCGCGACACAGCCTGCTCACCGACCTCCCGTGCCCGTCGAAGTTGCGGCGACATGTACGCGCAGTTCAAGTAGGCGATGTCCTCCGGCATCTCGAACAGGTCGAGCTGGCTTCCCAGGTTCATCCCTGACATCCTCCGTGTCTCTCGGGCGCTTTCACTTAACCAGAGATCCGAGCATCCTGCCCATGGAGATCATGGCCCCCCCGAGAACGGTGGGTATGCCCCCGCCGGGATGCACCGACGCCCCGACCCGCCACAGCCATGGACGTTTGCGCTCGTTATAACGGGGCCTGTGCAAAGGCCCGCTTCTCCAGAAGGGACGCACGGCCCCGTAGAGCGCCCCGCCCGCGCTTCCCCAGCCGCCGAAGTACGCGGGGTCAAGGAGCCCGTACCCGCCGAAGTACCGGGTAGCCGGACCAGGCAGCCCCGACGCCTCGGAGACGCGTTCGATCTCCCGCGCGACGAACGAATCTCCTAGCCTGTACTCTCGCCCGTTCGCGGGCGCCGTGAGCAGGATGGCAAGCGTCCCAATCTCGTTCGGGTAAATCTCTCCCCCACGGTAGTAGTTGACGAAGGCCATCGTCTCCCGCGGCTCCTGCCCGGCTTCGAGGTTTGTATAAAGCGCTACTGGATCAGAAGGCAGCACGACGCTGTGCGCCGCGACACCGGCGGGCAACTCTTTCCGAAGCGCCGCGTACACGGCTATCCCGGAGCAGGAAAGCTTCTGCTTCTCGCGCTTTTTCCCGGAATCGAGCAAACCTTCAAGCCTATCCGCGTCGAGGTCGCTTACAACGGCGTCCGCCACGTATTGGCGCTCCGCCGTCACCACCTTGCCGTCCCGGATCTCGCGCACCGGCTCGCCCGTCCGTATCTCGACCCCGGCTTGCCTGGCGAGCTTCTCCAGGGAAAGTACGATTTCGTAGACGCCGCCTTCAGGCACGAACACGCCATCGTTGGCCATGATCGCGGGCATGCTCGCGTACAGCGCTGGTGTCCGATTGGGCGCCACCCCGGCGTTGAGCGTGTGGATGGCGATGATCTCCCGCAACCCCTCGGGCAGCCACGGAAGACCCTCCAGATACGAGCGCGTTGTCAACTTCGGTCCGTACACCTTCAGAAGACGAGCCAGGGCGGGGAGGGTCTTCGGGTTTGCCGGGTCCGATGTTAGCAGGCGCGTGACCTCGGGCCCGAGGCCGCCGTGAACGCCCGCAAACCGCTCCCACGCCTCGTGCCACGGATGGCCTTCTTCCACCGGCAACGAGGTCGCCTCACCACGAAAATAATACCTCCCCACCTCGGGTAACCGCTTCAGCCTCAACCCAGCGACCCTGGACGCTTCTCCGGGGTTCCCGCCTGCTGCGTCCCAGCGCCGCATGAACTCCTCCCACACGCCAGGGAAGGTAAGGAGCGATGGGCCCGTATCCATCCTCCTGCCGTCGAGCTCGACGCGCCGGCACTTCCCACCGAGCCAGGAATTGGCCTCCAGCAGCGTGACCTCGTGTCCGGCCCGCCCGAGCAGGGCTGCCGAAGCGAGGCCGCCGAGGCCAGCGCCTACTACCACGACGCGGCTCACGGGTAAGCTCCTAAAGACAGGGCCGAGACGAGTTGCACGCCCGCGACCGTACCGGCCACGTAGGGGAAGGCGATCGAGTACCTGTAGAGCCGGTGCCCCGTCTGCGGCGAGGGACTCTCGTAGAGAGAGTACAACAACGTTCCCGCTATCGCCGCGTTCACGAGCGCGACGGGCACGTTCACGAGGGCGAAACACACCGTGGACGACGCCCACAACGCCCCGCTCCAGAGGACGACCCCTCCGGGACCCAACCTTACCGCGGTCGTGGCGATGCCGACCTTGCGGTCTTCGTCCACGTCCTGGACGGCGTCGAAGGTGTGCTTGGCCGCACTCCATGCCATGAGCCCGATCGCCGCAGGCCAAACCGGTCCTCCGTCGAGGGAAAGCGGCACGAAGACTAGAGGGAAGGCGTAGGCGGCGTTGCTCAGGGAGTCGAGGTACGGACGCGCTTTAAAGCGGGCCGGCGGGACCGAGTAGCCGACGAAGAGCAGCGCGTACAGGAGCATCCACGCAACGGCCGAGGGAGGCACGAACAGGGCGAAGTAGATCAGGAACGGCAAGTTCGACACGACGACCCCAACCGCGATGGGGCGCACCTCGGAGCGGTCTATCCTTGCTCCTTCGAGCGTGCCCTTGCGTGGGTTCTGGGCGTCGGTCTCCTGGTCGAAGACATCGTTGACACCGTAGATGAGGAGGTTGAACGGTAGCGTGAGCCACATGAGGATCGGGAGCGCCTCCCAACTCCACAAGTTTCCCGCAAGCCACATCCCTACCGTCGCAGGTCCGACGGTGTTGATCCAGAGCACGGGTCGCGAGATGTGGAAGAGGCGCAAGATCACGCACCGTAATATACCAGCGTCACCACTCCGGACCCTATAAGATTACACGGGTGCTAACGCAGCTTCGTCGCGCCACACCCCTACCCCTTATCCTCGCCTGCGTCCTCGCCCTATTAGCCGCCCTTTTCGCCATCCGCTTCCCCGACGTACCAGGCGCGAGCATAGGCTCGTACGTCTCGACTTTCCTGATCGCGCTTCCCTCGGTCGTGGCTCTCTACCGATACCTCGGTCCCCGCCGGGCAACATTGTCCCTGCTCGCCCTCTCCCTCTTCGCCTACGCCATCGAATCCGTCGGCGTCGCGACCGGCTTCCCCTACGGCCGCTTCTACTACGGCGACGCCCTGGGACCCACGATCGCGGGGCTCGTCCCTTTTCTCCTTCCCCTCTCCTACGCGCCGCTCGTCGTCGGTGCCATGGCGGCCGCGTGGGGTGGTAGATCCCGCCTCCTCCACGTCGCCCAGGCAGCCCTGCTCCTAGTCTGGATGGACGCCGTCCTCGACCCAGGCGCCACCTCCCTGGGTTTCTGGGCGTGGCCCGAAGGCGGCGTCTACTCCGGCGTGCCACCAAGCAATTATGGCGGCTGGCTCCTCTCGGGGACTATAGCCGCGGTCCTGCTCCTCGCCACAGGCCGGTGGTCAGAAACCCCGGAACCAGCCCTCCTCGACAGCGCAGCGATTTCTACCGCTTTCTGGACGGCCGTAGCCGCCTTCTCGGGGCTCCTTATCCCAGCCCTTCTCGGGGCGATGCTCTTCGCCTACCTCCTCGCGCGCCGCGCGCATCTTCGTACGACGAAATAGTGACGATATGCACAACCTTTTCCATCAGGCTACAAAAGTAGCACCAGATATAGCAGTTCCGTAATTTTTGTTCGCTTTTATTAAGCTCAACCCTTACATTTATGAATCCATTGTGTTTACATAATGCTCGTAGGAGCCACTCATCACAGGAGGTCTGAAATGCTCCAAGAACAAGCCACCGGGGAGGTGGGGAACCGCCGCGAGGACACTGCCTATAGGAGTGGCTGGGAGGATGGACGTTTCGGGCGGGTACAGACCTTCGCGAACAACAACAGTCTCGCTACGTGGACCGAGTTTCCGGACAGGCTTTCCTACTATCGGGGTCACCGTGACGGCCAGCGCATCAGGGAGATGCTGGGGAACAAGGCCGCACTGCCTGAGCTCTAACGTTCAGCCTTCAGTCAGGAACAAGAAGCTGACAGCTGACTGCGCGGTCCGCAAGAGCGGGGACCAACGGCTCCCCCTCTAAGTTCGCCGTCGGCCCTGGGAGCATGTTAGCGAAAGACGTGGGCGAGAGCGCCAATGACGGTGTTGTCACGGATCACTAGCATGGGCCGGAGACAGGCCTACCGGTATCCTGGGTCATCTTGAACGTGTCGGTGCCGCCTGGGGCCTGCATGCAGTACGTGCTGGTGCCCGCGACCACCACCGTAACCGGTTGTCCTCTCTGCCTGAAACAGCAAGCTTCTAGCGCGGTCGTGTCGCCTGCAAAGGCGTCTTGCCTTGCGTGGTAAAGTTGCTGCGACGTGGCGGCGGTTCGAAGCTGCGCCATCGCGGCGGAATCCTTTGCCTCCTTCTGTTGGCCGACGTATTTCGGGATCGCGATGGCTGCAAATATCCTGATGATCAGGACAACCGTATTCTTGCCAAACTACCAACCGAGTCGAACTTAGATTTCGCGCGATGCTCACGGAAAACGGCACCCGAGGAGTAGGATTGGCAAGAGTTTAGATGAGGCGTCTTGGGGCGATGGCGTAGGTCGATTTCCCTAAGAGATCGGCTCAAAGTCCTTCGCGCCCCTCTTTTTCTGAGCAGCTGCCACGCACCGTGCTCGCGGGAGAAGACGAGCCATCGTCGGTGTAGTGGGATCGTAGCGTCCGGTGGCTATCCATCGCTATGTATCTTTATCCACGCCACAAATGTAGATCCACCTCATGCCGCGTGTAGGCTCTTAGAGCGGCGCTCATCATCTCTCAGGGGCGAGGCTCTATGCAGGGTCCTGCAAACGAACTTCTGAGAAAAACCCTTCCACGCACTCCGGTGAATGGGCAAGGTGACATCGCGCAGCCTGCCCGTCTCCACTTCGTAGACGAACCCGCGCACGCTCTCTTTGTGCGGTACGAAAGGGCTCGCCTGGATGCGGGCCATCGACTGGCGCACATCTTCCTCCAGGTCGGAGAAGGACTCCATGGAGAAGTGGGGCTTCAGGCCCACCTCTTCGTGGATCTGTGCCTTCAGCTCGTCGTCCGAGAAGGTGAGCATCCCGCAGTCGGTGTGGTGTATCAAGATGATCTAGCGCGTGCCCAAAAGGCGCTGAGAGATGGTAAGAGAGCGGATCTCATCGTCTGTAATGACCCCTCCAGCGTTGCGGATGACGTGCGCCTCGCCCTCCTGCAGGCCCAGGATTTTGTGCACGTCGAGCCTCGCGTCCATGCAGGCCACGACCGCCACGCCCCTGGCCGGGGGCAATGGTAGGTCACCCTTCTGGAAGGACTCGGCGTAGGCCGCGTTGTTCTCGAGCAGCTCGTCTGTCACGCTCATGGCCTTCGTCACCACCTCTCGAAGTATTCGGGCGTTCTATCGATATCCATGATGCCCTTTGTATCTTCCCCCGTAAACGTCCGAACTCGAGGATGCCCTCGACGCTCCTACGAACTTCCTACAACGCTGTAAAGCGGAAGTCCGACTTCGCAGAACTTCCCTTCCACGCTTCCGCTGAATAGGGCCAAAGTTGGAGGGCCAAGGCGCTTAGTGCTCCTCACAGGCCGCTTACTAAGAGCACCAACGAAGGGAGCCGCCCAGACCGTCGCGCTGCCGATCGTGGGCTTCTCCACCGCGGGCTACGTCCTCTACGGCTCGGTGGATT
>DATDKB010000119.1:0-3766 GCA_036520255.1 Rubrobacter sp.
GTCACCGAGGACATCCTCACAGCCGTCGACCGGAAGGAAGACGATTGATCGTCCGCAAGAGCAGAGCGGAACTGGAGGCGATGCGCGAGGGCGGGACTATCACCGCCGCCTGCCTGAAGATGCTGGAGGAGAACGTCAAACCCGGCGTGACGACGCGCGAGCTCGACGGCCTCGCCGAGGACTTTATCCGCTCCTACGGTGGGACCCCGGAGTTCAAGGGGTACCAGGGGTTTCCGGCCTCCATCTGCGCTTCTCCCAACGCCATGATCGTGCACGGCATCCCCGGTTCCTACCGCCTCAAGAGCGGCGACATAATCTCCCTCGACGTGGGCGTCCGCTACCAGGGTTTCGTGACCGACTCGGCGACAACCGTCCCCGTCGGCGACGTGCCGGATGAAGTGGTCGGACTGCTTGGCATCACGAAAGATTGCCTGGCGGCGGCGACGGAACAGATGCGGGCCGGCAACAGGCTTGGAGATGTGGGCCACGCGATACAATCGCTCGCCGAGTCGCGCGGGTACGGGGTGGTAAGGGACCTGGTCTCTCACGGGGTCGGGCGCCAGATGCACGAAGACCCCCAGATCCCGAACTACGGTACTCCGGGGACCGGGCCGCGGTTGCGGCCGGGGATGACCTTTGCGATAGAGCCCATGATCACGCTCGGCGACTACGGCATCCGGATGAGCGAGTGGGACGGGTGGTCTATCTACACTGCCGACGGCTCCCTCTCGGCCCACTTCGAGAACACCATCGCCGTCACCGAGAACGGCCCTTGGGTGCTTACGAAAAACGGGGGCGACGGCCCATAGAAACCAGCATTCGCCGGTGGGAGAGGCCGGGCAGGCGTGATAAGATAAGCGTTTGGCTTCAGCCATCTTGTAACTATCTGGAAAGAGAAGGTCCTTGGCCAAAGAAGACGTCATAGAGGTTGAAGGCACCGTAACCGAGGCGCTGCCCAACACACAGTTCCGGGTCGAACTCGAGAACGGGCACAACGTGCTGGCGCACATCTCGGGCAAGATGCGGATGAACTACATTCGTATTCTGCCGGGTGACAGGGTGAAGGTGGAGTTGAGCCCCTACGACTTGAGCCGGGGACGAATCACCTACAGGTTCAGAACTTAAGGAGAGAGCTGTGAAGGTAAGGGCGAGCGTGAAACCCATATGCGAGCGGTGCAAGGTAATAAGACGCCGCGGGGTGGTGCGTGTGATCTGCACGAACCCCAGGCACAAGCAGAGGCAGGGCTGAGATGGCGCGGATAGTAGGAGTAGACCTTCCGCGAGAGAAGCGTGTCGAGGTAGGGCTTACATACATCTTCGGCGTCGGACGTTCGACGGCGCGCAAGATCTGCCGCGACACCGAGGTCGACCCGGATACGAAGGTGCGCGACCTGGCCGAAGGCGAGGTAGGCAAGATCCGGACCTACATCGACCAGAACGTCGAGGTCGAGGGCGACCTGAGGCGCGAGACTCAGCAGAACATCAGGCGGCTTATAGACATAGGGACGTACCGCGGCATCAGGCACCGCAGGGGTCTCCCCGTGCGCGGCCAGCGGACCAAGACGAACGCTCGCCAGCGCAAGGGACCGAAGCCGTCGATAGGCGGAAGGAAGAAGAGGTAGATGGGCAGGCAGAGGCAACAGCGGCAGCGAGCGCGCGGGGCCAGCCGGTCGCGGCGCAGGGTCCGCAGGAACGTAACGACCGGCGTGGTCCACATAAAGAGCTCCTTCAACAACACCATCGTCTCCGTGAGCGACCAGGAGGGCAACGTTATAGCCTGGGAGTCGGCGGGATCTCTTGGCTTCAAGGGGAGCCGCAAGAGCACGCCCTTCGCGGCCCAGATGACGGCCGAGAGCTGCGCGAACAAGGCGATGGACCAGGGCGTGAGGCGCGTGGACATCGAGGTGAAAGGGCACGGCTCTGGCCGCGACATGGCCGCCAGGACGTTCCAGTCCATGGGCATAGAGGTCCTCGGGATCAAGGACGTAACGGGCCAGCCGCACAACGGTTGCAGGCCGCCCAAGAGGCGCAGGGGGTAGCATGGCACGTTACACAGGACCGAGAGGAAGAAGGGACCGCCGGGCCGGCGTGATGCTCTCTTCGATGCGGAAGAACCCGCTGGAGAAGAAGCCTTACCCGCCGGGCGAGCACGGCAGGGGCAGGCACCGCCAGACGGAGTACGGCATGCGGCTTATGGAGAAGCAGAAGGCCCGCTGGTACTACGGCGTCTCCGAGAAACAGTTCAGGAGGGCCTACGACAGGGCCACCAGGATGCAGGGCGTCTCCGGCGAGAACCTCCTCAGGCTCATGGAGCTCAGGATGGACAACGTCGTCTACAGGATGGGCTTTTCCACTAGCCGTCCGCAGGCGCGGCAGCTCGTCGTGCACGGGCACTTCCAGCTCAACGGCCGCAAGCACAACGTTCCTTCGGCCATTCTGAAGCCGGGAGACGTGATCACGGTCAAGGAGAAGAGCCGGGGCCTAGTGCCCATCCAGAACGCCGTGGAGAACGTGGTGGCCGTCCCGCCGTGGCTCGAGGCCGACCACGACAACTTTACGGGCAGGCTCTTGCACACGCCGGGCCGGGACGAGATCGACACGCCCGTCGAAGAGCAGCTCATCATCGAGTTCTACAGCCGGTAGCGAAAAGACACATTTCTAGCAGGTGATATTTTGACGATGTTGGACATAGCACCACCCCGTTTCAGGGTGGAAGAAGAAGAGTCCAGGCGCGGCACCTTTGTCGCCGAGCCGCTGCCGCGCGGGCTTGGGCATACCCTGGGCAATTCGCTCAGGCGCGTCATGCTCTCCGGACTGACGGGGGCGGCGGTAACCAAGATCCGCATAGAGGGCGTCTCGCACGAGTTCTCGACCATAGAGGGCGTCAAAGAGGACGTCGTGGACATTATCCTCAACGTGAAGGGCTTGAAGTTCAAGCTCGAGCGCGAGGAGCCGATAGAAGTGACGATCGCCAAGGACGGCCCCGGCGAGGTCACGGCGGCAGACATAGAGTTGAAGGCCGATGTGGAGATCGTGGACCCCGAGGCGTACATAGCGAGCGTCTCCGACGGTGGGCACCTCGACATGCGCCTGACGGTCGAGAGGGGCCAGGGCTACGCCAGGGCTGAGCAGAACAAGAGCGACGCCGACCCGATAGGGGTTATCGCCGTCGACTCGCTGTTCTCGCCGGTTCAGAGGGTGAACTACACGGTCACGGAGACGCGCGCCGGCGCGCGGGCCGACCTCGACTCGTTGCGGATGGAGGTCTTTACCGACGGGCGCATCGAGCCGCAGGAGGCGCTGCAGGATGCCTCCAGGCAGCTCATGGACCTCCTCGGCCTCTTCACCGACGGTTATCGGGGGGCAGGCGCCCCCGACGCCGCCCAGCGCGGCGGGCGGCCGGTTATCACGGACGAGCGTCCGGTAGAGGATCTGGAGCTTACCGTTCGCTCCTACAACTGCCTCAAGCGCGAGGGGGTCGACACCATTGGCCAGCTCGCCACGATGACCGAAGAGGAGCTCATGAACATCCGCAACCTCGGGATGAAGAGCGTGGATGAGATCCGCTCCAAGCTCCTCGAGTACGGATATTCCCTGGAGAGCGAGGGAAATGAGGCACGCTAAGCGAGGCAGGAAGCTCGGCCGCGAGGCCCAGCACCGCAACCTGATGCTCGGTACGATGGCCGGACAGGTAATAAAGCACGGCCGCATCAAGACGACCGCCCCGAAGGCGAAGGAGCTGCGCGGCGTCGTGGACAAGCTTATA
>DATDKB010000120.1:0-13614 GCA_036520255.1 Rubrobacter sp.
GGTCTCCCACGAGAGGCTGCGAGAGATAGAAGAGAGTGCCAGAATAGCCCTCTCCGACTTCCCCGCTTTTACCGTCGGGCTCGCGAACCTCAACGCCTTCCCCGGCGCGGCGTTCGTCGAGGCCTACGATGGAGGAATGCTGGACGAGCTACGGGCCGCTCTCAGCGTGAGCTGCGGCTTGAAGAAGCCCGCCGGTCCGCCGCACCTGACCCTCGCCTACTTCCAGGCTGCGGACAGCGCGGAGGCGCCGGAAGAACTCATCTCCGCCATAGCACGCTACAGGGACTGGCCCATCGGGGAGATCACGGTGGACAACGTCGAGATGACGCTGCTCGACCTCCGTTCGGATCATCCCGAGCCAAAGACGCTAGCCCGGATGCCGCTGGAGTAAGCATTTCAGCTAGTCAGCATTTCAGCTTCCGCGTGCGCGAACCCTGGCTGATACCAGGCCCGTGCTCAACGGCACGATGAAGCCAGCCATCGAGCACGGGCCTGCTCTCTTCATAGTGGATCTCCGCTTTTGCGGGGATGACGTAGGGGATGACCTCTCAAGCGTGCCGACTAGCTGAAATGCTGATCAGCCAGGGTCCGAAGGACCCTAGGCGTAAACAGCCAGCGCAGCGTTCCTGCTCCGGCCTCGGGGGCTTCGTCGAGCTCGATGCACACTACGCCGCCCTTCTTTATCTTCATGTCCGCGCCCCCGGCATCGCCGGTTAGCAGGTACGTCGCCAGCTCGTGCAGGCAAGGCCTATGACCGACGAGGGCTACGGACTGCCTGTCTGCGTGGGTTTCGAGCGCGAGGGTGGCTTTTTCGGGCTGGACCTCCGGTTCCAGGGCGGGGAACTCTTGCGGCGCTGGCCAGCCGGCGTGTAGGGTCAGGATCTCCGCCGTCCGCCACGCCCGTTCGTAGGGACTACTAAGCAGGATCTCCACCTCGGGCACGACCTGGGCGAGGCCGCGGGCCGCCCCCACGAACTCCTCTTCCCCCTCCGGCGTGAGCGGTCGCTCGCTGTCGTCGGGCCATCGCTCCGGGTCGCGCTTGTGGGCTACGGCGTGGCGGACGAGGTAGAGGTACACGCCGGCCTACCGAACGCCCGCGTTAGGCACGTCGAGCTCTCTCCGGTCCTCCAGGACCTTCTCGAACTCTTTCCATTGCTTGCCCTTCTTCATGGCACGGAAGGGATTCGAATCGGGTAGTGTGAAGCGCAGGTCTCTCGCCTCGCGGGCGCATCGCTCCGAGTAGACGCCCATCGTGAAAGCGACCCCGCGCGGGACACGCATGCCCCCGGTATTCGTGCCGAGTTCGCTCAGGTATCCGGCGGCTACCACGGCGTCCTGATGATCGCCGAGGTCGTCCTGCAGGACTTTCAGCGGCCTGACGAGCTCCTGGACCGGTTCGCCGTAGACCTCAGAGACGAACTCCAGGGTGTAGCGCAGGCGCTTCCCCTTCTTGCGCGCGTCGTGAAAAGCTTCGGGGGATGAGGACGCGTCGAGGCGTCTCGCCGCTTTCCTCCACTTGCGGAAGCGGCGTGAGATCAGGGCCGGCGCGACGAGGGTAATGGGTTCGCCGGCTACGTCCTGGCCGTTCGTCCGCGCGACTTCCCTTTCGGGACCGCGACTGAGCATCTGTGCGAAAGAAGACTCCAGGATCTCGTAGCGGTCCGAGTCGAGGGCGGCGAGCATGTCCTCGCGGGCCTTGGCCCGTCGCTTCCCGGTGATGCCGAGAATTTTGTCCAGAGATCTGGAGGTCTCCTCGTCTGCCTCTTCCTCCCAGGCTTCGAGACGTTCGATCTGCACGTCGAGATCCCTCACTTCGCCGAGGGCCTGGGCCACCCAGCGCAGCTCTTCCCCGAACCACCCGGCCCTCTCCGGCAACGCGTCCCGAAAGACCTTTATGGCGGCCCGCATCCGGCGCGTCGGCACGCGCATGTCGTGCAGCTCCTCGGGGTCTTCGCCCAGGCGCGTGCCCCCCTCGTGGGCGCGCATCTCGGCGAATTGCCTGCGCAGAACGGCGAACGCGACCTCGCCCACGCTCATGGACGGGTCTATACGCGTGGGACCGAACCCGATCTCCCCCACCGGGTCGAGCCCGCTAGCGTAGAGCCCCGTCTCGTACTTGGAGAGCGTCGCAGGACTCAGGTCGAGGGCTGACCGCATCTCGTCCACGAAGCCCCGAAGCCCGGGGGTCGGGGCCGTGTCGGTCTCGACCTCCACACGACGGAGGTTGACCGAATCCTCACCAACGGGTATCTCCGAGGCGTCGAGCGAGACCTCCCCGGTCGAGCCATCGAGCCGGAGCGCGAACCTCTGGCGGCGGGTCCGGACCCGGAACAGCCGGCGCAGCCCGCGAGCGCCGATGATCTTTCGGGACATCGAGCCGACGAGTCCTCTCGATTCCACCAACGTGGCGGGTTTATCGTCCTCTAGAGGCTCGGAGATCTCACGCCGTTTCCTGAAGCTGCCCTCGGCAGGCTCCAAGGACTTCATCGTCGCTTCGACCTCGTCGTCAGCCTCGCGCACGCGCAGGGCGTAGCCAGACCGGTAGAGACGCCAGTCGTCGGTATCGTAGTAGGAGTCCGTGATTTCCACCGTGGAGTCAGTGGCGACCGTGGGGCCGGAAGAACCAGAGGCGTACCTGTAGAGCCAGTCCTCGACCGGCCCGAAATCTTCGGCGTCGAACTGCCACTCTATCTCCCTGTGATCCGTGGCAGGAGGCTCCTCTGTTCCCGACGATTTGCTGGCCTGATTCGTTTTCATACGCGTCCCGTTATCCCGCAACAGAGGCGCAATTTAGCACGGGCGCGAGCCCCAAGCAACGAGCGAAACCACAAAACCGACCGGCTGAAGTGCCGGCCCGCTGATCTAAAACCCTTCTTCGAGCAGAATCCTCTGGCTGTCTACCTGTTCTTCGCCATC
Organism: Rubrobacter sp.; assembly: GCA_036520255.1. Classification (GTDB taxonomy): domain Bacteria; phylum Actinomycetota; class Rubrobacteria; order Rubrobacterales; family Rubrobacteraceae; genus Rubrobacter_D. The sequence continues at coordinate 2,917 of DATDKB010000120.1, forward strand.
TTTGGGGTGCAGCCTTTCGAAGGTGCCGTCGGGGCCGAGCTCCCAGCCGTTCGCGTTGTCGGCGAGTTGGAGGTCGAGCATGCGTCGGACCTTCTCACGGTGGTGCTTCTCGCGCAGGGGGAAGGCCGTCTCGACGCGCCGGTCGAGGTTGCGCTGCATGAGGTCGGCGCTTCCGAGGTACATTTGCTCATCGTCCCCGTCGGAGAAAGCGAAGATGCGCGCGTGCTCCAGGAAACGTCCGACCAGCGAGACCACGCGGATGTTCTCGCTCACGCCCTCAACGCCCGGCCTCAGGCAGCAGATGCTGCGCACGATCAGGTCTATCTTCACCCCGGCCTGGGAGGCCTCGTAGAAGAGCTCGATGATCTGGGGGTCCGTGAGCGAATTGGTCTTGCACGTGATGGTGACACTCTCGCCGTTCCTCGCCTTCTCGGTCTGCTCCTCGATCAGGCGTACTATGCTCTCGCGCAGGGTCAGCGGGGCGACGAGAAGCTCCTGGTACTCCTCCTGTTCTGAGTATCCCGTCAGGTAGTTGAAGAGGTCCGAGCCATCCTCGGCGAGTTTGGGATCGTCGGTGAAGTACGAGAAATCCGTGTAGATTCGGGCAGTTGCGGGGTTGTAGTTGCCCGTGCCGAGGTGGACGTAGCGCCTCAGGCCCGAGCCCTCGCGCCTGACGACCAGGCTTATCTTGGCGTGCGTCTTGAGGCCGACGATGCCGTAGGCGACGTGGACGCCCCGCGCCTCCAACTGGCGCGCCCAGGTGATGTTCGGCTCCTCGTCGAAGCGCGCCTTCAGCTCGACCATGACGGCGACCTGCGTCTGCTCGTCGCGCGCCTCCGAAAGCTTCTCGACTATCGGGGAGTTGGAGCCGACGCGGTAGAGGGTCTGCTTTATGGCGAGCACCTCGGGGTCGTTGGCCGCCGCCCTGACAAAGTCCACGACGGGGGCGAAAGAGTCGTATGGGTGGAAGAGCAGCAGATCACCGTTCCGGATTGCCTGGGTTATCGAACGGGCGCTCCGGATCTCCTGCGGCATCCGGGGGGTGATCGGGGGGTAAAGCAAATCCGAGCGGTCGAGGTGCGTGAGCTCCTCTAGGTCGGCAAGCCCTATGGGATGGGGGGACTCGAATACGGAGTTCTCGTCGAGCTTGAGGTTGCCCGCCAGCCAGTCCCTGAGGTCGTCGGGCATCTCGTCGGAGACAACGAGCCTGACGCTCTGGCCGAACCAGCGGCTCTCGAGCTCATCCTCTATCGCTTGCAAGAGGTCGGACGCTTCGTCTTCCTCGATCACGAAGTCGGCGTTGCGGGTTACCTGGAAGATGTAGCTTGCGACGACATCCTTGCTTGGAAAGAGTTCGTCCAGGTTCGCGGAGATGACCTCTTCGACCCTGACGAAGCGCATCTCGGGCCTCTCCCCGGGGCCGCGGTCCTTGTCGGGCAGCCGCATAAAGCGGTCTATCGTGGTCGGCACCTTTATGCGGGCCATCACCCGCCTGCCCCCGTCCCCGATCACGACGAGCACGTTGAGCGAGAGGTTGGAGATGTGCGGGAACGGGTGGGCCGGGTCTATAGCGAGCGGCGTTAGTATGGGCAGTATGTCCCTGACGAACCTCTCCCTGAGCTCCCGCCGCTCGGCGGCCCGGACCTTGTCGTGGGGCACCATTCGTATCCCCACCTCTTCGAGGGCGGGCATGAGCTCCGCGTTCATTATCCTGCGCCGCTCCTCGAAGAACTCTTCCGTGTGATCGTGGATGTGCAGGAGCTGCTCCTCGGGCGTCATCCCATCAGGGACGGGGTTCGGAAGCTCCGAGGCCACTTGCTGCTGCAACCCGGCGACCCGAATCATGAAGAACTCGTCCAGGTTGGTCTCGGAGATGGCCACGAACCGCACCCTTTCGAGGAGCGGATGCCGCTCGTCGCGGGCCTGCTCCAGAACCCTGTTGTTGAACCCGAGCCACGAGAGCTCGCGGTTTATGTACAGCGATGGGTCGGAGAGGCTAGGCCTGCGCGCTACGTCCGTCATATCTCATCTCCCCCCTCGAGCGCGAGCAGGGTGCCTTCCCTGATCCCCCCCCGCGCTACCGTCAGTTCGTCTTTTCCATAGTGCTCGAGTACCGTGGCGAGCGTGGTGATCGCCGCCGGCAGCACCCGAGCCCTCTCCGGCGCGAGCCCCTGCTCCCGCGCGAGCACCCCGGACGGATACTCTCTTATCTCCCCGGACAATCGCCACAAGCGATCGACCGTCAGCCCGTCGCGCGTAATCTTCAGGATCGCCCGCGCCGACCCGCCAACGGCAACGACCCGGGCTTCGCCGATGTCCCATTCGGGCAAGAGCCGTCCCGCGTGTTCACGCAACGCCCCGAGCTCCGCGTCCGTGGGAGGGTCTTGCCGCACGAAGCGTTCCGTGGTGCGGTTTGTGCCCAGCGGCAGCGAGACCCGCTCCGCGAGCCCATCGGAGCCGTCGCCGAGTATGAGTTGGGCGGAGCCGCCCCCGAGGTCTACGACGAGTACCCTTCCCTCGTGGCGCACGGCTGAGAGGGCGCCGCGGAAACCGAGGGCGGCCTCTTTCTCGCCAGAGATCAGACGCATCTTCAGGCCGGTCGCCTCCCGCACGCGGCCCACGAGCTCCTCGCCGTTCTCGGCGTCGCGCACGGCGCTCGTCGCGAGAATCTCCGGCGACGGCGCCCCGTTCATGGCTGCTATGCTGGCGAACAGCGTGATCGCCTCAGCCGCAAGCGCGAGACGCCCCTCGTCGAGGCGGCCGGTCTTCTCCACGCCGGCCCCGAGCCTGGCCGAGACCTTCTCGCCCGTTACGGGCAGGACGGCCCCGTCGTCTACCTCACCGACGAGGAGATGGATGGTGTTAGAACCAACGTCCACGACGGAGTGCCGGCTCACACCATCCCCCACGATACGATGTGAAACACCATGCCGCTCATGATAACGTCCCGCAGCCCCGAGTGATATATTCGAGTCTTCTAGAAGGATCTTTGATCTCCAAAACGCAATCCCGGCGCGAGCCAGCATCGGAAGCGGAGGAAACCATCTCCAAGAAAGTAAAGAAGGCGAAGAAGCGGACACAGAAGGGCGGCGCGCTCGCGTTGCTCGAAAGACCGAACGCGAAGGTCCGTGACTACGACGCCCACGTCCTCGTCTGCAAGGGCGGCGACTGCAAAAAACGCGGATCGAAAAACGTTCGCGGCGCACTCAAAGACGAACTGCGCGCACGGGGCATGAACAGGGACGTCCGCATGGACTCCGTGGACTGCCTCGGCCTCTGCAAGCACGGCCCGAACCTCATCGTCTACCCCGGGGGTACCTGGTACCTGGGTGTGACGGAGAACGACGTGACCGCGGTTGTACAAGAGCATCTGGTAAACGGCGAACCCGTCGAACACCTGTCTGCCGAGTTCAGACCCCGCAGGCGGCCGAAGTGAAGAGCGGGGCCGCAAACGGCCCTGTCCACGCGGAAATCTTGTAGCAACGCGGCCGGTTTTTGGCCCACGGTCGCGTCCCGAACTCTGATGAAGCCCGTAGCCCCGGTCTGCAAGGGCGGTTCGCGAACCGCTCCTACAGGTGCACCGTTTTAGCTAACGCTCTCTAGTTCCGCACGAACTATGAGACGCTGGTTGTAGTCGGGTAGGGTGCACGTCTGAAGGGTGATGACGCTCTTGCCGGGGACGGGCTTCGTGACGTGGAGGGCGTCTGGGTTGACGACGAAGCTCTTGTACACGCTGTAGGTGTATTTGGTGCCGTTGGAGTCGGTGAGGATGACCTTGTCGCCGTTCTCTAGCGCGTTCAGATCCCAGAACACGAGGTAGCTCTTGGTGCCGGGAAAGCCCATACGGTGCCCCGCGATGTAGACGTTGGACCCCTCACGCCACGGGAAACCCGTGCCCCTGACGTGCAGCGTTCCGTCGTGGAGCGCGCTCTTATCGCCCGCGGCGCCCGTGTAAACGGGCACGTGATCGACCCGCCGCATCTCGGGGACCGTCAGGGTCATCTCCGCGTTGCCGGGAGCCTTATGCGCGATCGCCGCGCCGGCGAACGGATCGCCGATGAGGAAGGAGTACCCGATAAGAGTCAGCCCCGACACGAAGAGCAGAGTTGCCAAGAGGTACGCCAGCGTCCCGCCACTCCTTTTGGACCTGTACGTCTTCACGTTCCTCTGCCTCCTCTCCGCAAGGCAGATTACTTCTCTGCTGCAGAAATATCCTCTACGATAGTAACAGTTTGGTTACAAAGTGGGCTCTTGCCGATAACGGTTGGGCGATGTGCCCGGCAGGAGCCCACTTTGGCAGGAGCCCTACTGTTTGCCTTCCAGTTCGCCCCGCACTATCAGGCGGTGCGAATAGTCGGGGAGCGTACAGGTTTGCAGGCTGACGATGTTCTTCCCCTTTATGGGCCGCAGGATGCTGACGTCGTCAGGGGAGATGATGCGTTTCTCGAAAACCCTGTAGGTGTAGCGGGTCCCGTCTGAGTCGGTGAGGAAGATCTCATCCCCCTCCTGGAGCCTGTTGAGGTCCCAGAACACGAGGTTGCTCTTCGTTCCCGGGTAGCCGACCCTGTGACCTGCGATGTAGACGTTGGCATTCCTCTGCCACGGGAAACCCGTGCCCCTGACGTGCAGCGTTCCGTCGTGGAGCGCCCTGTCGTAGCCGCTCTCCGGGGCGTCGTAGACGGGCACGCCGTCGACCCGCTTCATCCCGGGGACGGTGAGCCTGAGCTCCTTGCTCTCCGACGTCTTCGGTGTGGGGCGATCGTCGCCCTTTATCCCGGCGACGATCCTCTGGGGGATGCTCCTGTGGAACTTGGCCTCGAGCTCGTCGGAGATCCTACCGTGCACCCGCCCTGGGTCTTCGGCCGAAGCCGACGAGCCCCCGGCAAACAGCGAATACCCCAGAAGGCCGAGACCGGCGACCACGAACACCGTCGCCGCGAGGGCGGCCAACGCTGTCCTCACTTTGCCTGCCACCAGCTTCATCATCATCGACCCCCTTTCTCCTGTAGTTTCTATGGTCGATAAGTGAACTTTAAGCCCCGCAGATGACAATACGGTTACATAATGGGGGATTGTAGGTAACGGTCAACCCTGTAAGCATTACGTCGCTTCCGACGCTATAATCCGGCGCGTGAAGGTAGGGATCGTGAGGGAGGTAGCCGAAGGCGAGCGCCGGGTCGGGCTCGTGCCCGAGACCGTCGGTAGGCTTGTCAAAGACGGTTTCGAGGTCGTCGTCGAGTCCGGGGCCGGCCGCGACTACAACCTGGACGAAAACTACGAGGACGCCGGGGCCACCGTCGTGGACGGTGACGAGGACGTGTACGGAGAGGCCGATCTCATAGTCAAAGTGGCGGCGCCCACGGAGGAAGAGATCGGGCAGATGAGCGAGGGTCAGGTCCTGATCTGCTTCCTCAACGGCCCCCAGAACCCGGAGACGGTGGAGCAACTATCCAAAGCCGGCGTCACCGTATTTTCCAACGAGGCCATACCAAGAACCAGCGTCGCCCAGAGCATGGACGCCCTCTCCTCTATGGGCTCCATCGCCGGCTACAAGTGCGCCCTGATTGGGGCTGATACTCTGGGCAAGTACGTGCCCATGCTGTCGACCGCGGCGGGTACGACCAAGGCGGCGAACGTCCTCGTGCTCGGGGTGGCCGTGGCGGGCTTGCAGGCCATAGCAATCATGAACAGGCTAGGGGGCGAGGTGTTCGCCTACGACATCCGTCCCGAGACCAAGGAGCAGGCAGAGTCGCTAGGCGCCACTTTTATCGACTCGGACGATGAGAAAGAAGAGGAGGAAGAGGACCCGTTCGAGGAGTACAGACCCACCGGCTGGCGCAACCTCATGGTCAAGCTCGGGTTCTACTCGTTCGGTGAGCCGCCGAGGGACAAGTACATCGTCGAGGGCGAAGAAGGCGAGGAAGAGAACGAAGACGAGGAAGATGAGGGCTGGTCGAACGAGAAGCTGGAGGAGGACCAGAAGCTCCTGCGCGAGCGCGTGGAAGAGATGGACATCATCATAACCACGGCGCTCGTCCCAGGCAGGGAGGCCCCCAAACTGGTGGATCGAGACATGGTCGAGAGCCTCAAACCGGGTTCCGTTATCGTCGACCTCGCGGCGGAGAGCGGTGGGAATTGCGAGCTGACCGAGCCGGGGGAGACCGTCGAGCACGAGGGGGTCAGGATCCTGGGTCCTGTCAACTTGCCGAGCAGCATGCCCATCCACGCCAGCCAGCTCCTCTCGCGCAACATGTACAACCTCATAGGCCACATCACGGAGGACAGATCAGAAGACAAGGATGAGAAGGACCCGCAGCTGGAGCTGGATTTCGAGGATGAGATCATAGACTCCACCTGCATCGCGCACGAGGGTGAGATCAGGGACAAAGCGACAAAGGAAGCCCTCTCGGAGACCGAAGAAGAGACCCAGGAAGGGCGGAGCTGAGGTGGGTATCCTGCTCGCGCAGGTTGCCATTTTGGTGGTGGCGGCGTTCCTCGGGTTCGAGTTGATCTCACGGGTCCCAAGCCTCTTGCACACGCCGCTCATGAGCGCGACGAACGCCATCCACGGCATCGTGCTCGTCGGCGCGGTCATCTCGCTTGCCGCGGCGAGCGACTCCTTCACGACGGTTATCGGCATGGTCGCCGTTGTCTTCGGCGCCATAAACGTGGTAGGTGGCTTCTGGGTGACAAACAGGATGCTCGGCATGTTCCGTCCGCCCGTCAAGAAGGTCAAGAAGAGGGAGCAGTAAAGGTGCAGGTGGCGACGTTTATAGCCTACCTCGTGGCTGCGGCGCTCTTTATCGTCGGCATCAGGCGCCTGCGCGCCCCTGAGACGGCCCGCTCGGGGAACACCCTGGCGACGGTCGGGATGGTCATCGCCCTCGTGGCGACCGTTTTCGTGGCGAACATAGACGAGGTCTTGAGCGGGGTTCAGATCCTGGCTGGCGTGGCGGTCGGCTCCGTGATAGGCGCTGTCGCGGCCCAGCGGGTCCAGATGACGGCGATGCCCCAGATGGTCGCGGCCTTCAACGGGGTCGGCGGCGCCACGGCCGCGCTCGTCGCCCTCTCCGAGTTCTACCAGGCCGAGGCGCTCGGCACCCACCCGGAGACGCTCGTCGCCACGATCGCGGTGCTTTTAAGCGTCGTGATAGGCACCGTCAGCTTCGCCGGCAGCATCATCGCCTTTACCAAGCTGCAGGATCTCGCGCTCACCGGCTCGGTCACGTTCCCGCTGCAGCAGGTGGTCAACGCCATCATAGCCCTCGTCATCGTGGGACTCGCCGTGAACATCCTCGCCGGCGGGATATTGCTCGACCCGCTCATCTCCCTGTATCTCATACTCGGTGCCTCGATTCTTCTTGGGGTGCTTTTCGTGATACCCATAGGCGGGGCGGACATGCCCATCGTGATCTCTCTCCTCAACTCCTTCACGGGGCTTGCCGCCGCCGCCTCCGGCTTCGTGCTGAACAACTACGCCCTGATCATAAGCGGCACGCTCGTCGGGGCTTCGGGCACCGTTCTGACGCGCGAGATGAGCAGCGCCCTGGGGCGTCCCTTGAGGAAGATCATCTTCGCCGGCATAACGGCTTCCGCCACGGACAGCGGGGGTGGCGACGAGGAGGACAGGCCGGTCAACGACGTGAGCGCCGGGGCTGTCGGCGAGTACCTCTCGGACGAGGCGGAGAAGGTCGTGATCGTCCCAGGCTACGGCCTCGCCGTAGCCCAGGCGCAGGGCCCGATGTACGACCTGATGGAGGCGCTCGAGGCGCAAGGCAAGGAGGTCTTCTTCGGCATCCACCCCGTGGCCGGAAGGATGCCTGGCCACATGAACGTGCTCCTCACAGAAGCCGGCGTCCCCTACGACAAACTCTACGACCTCGAAGACATAAACCCCGAGCTAGAAGACGCCGACGCCGCCATCATCGTCGGCGCCAACGACGTCGTGAACCCCGCGGCCAACGACCCAGAACAGGACACCCCCATCTCCGGCATGCCTGTACTGGAGGTGGAAAACGCCGAGCGCGTAATCTTCGTCAAGCGCTCCCTGAGCCCCGGCTTCGCCGGCGTCGACAACCCACTCTTCTACGACACCGACAAGACCATGATGCTCTTCTCCGACGCCAAGCAGGGACTGCAAGAGATCGTCGAAGCAGTAAAAAACGGGTAGGGCGTTCTACCGAGAAGACGCTTCGAGAAGCGCTCCTACTTGACGATGGGCTGGGCCAGGATCCAGAGGCTCGTAATCGTGTAGAGGACCATCAGGACGAGCATCGGGAGCTGGCTTCTCAGGGCGCGTCCGGGATCTCGCAGGAGACGCAGCGAGATCGAGTGCGCCAGATACACGGCGATCACATGCCCAGTCACGATGAGCGCGACCTGCGAGTACCAGACGAAGCCGGCCCCGATGATGCCGTAGCGGGGCTCGAAAGCCGCAGTGCCGAAGAGGTTCCAGCCCCATCCCAAAGGGTCGGATACTAGAGAGACGATCATCTGCCCCTGGATGAGCAGATACGTGTAGTAGTGGGCCATCTGGTAGGCGATGGCGATTGGCACGAGTGAGAACGCGTAGGCGGCCGCGAACTGCTTGAAACCTCCCTCCCCTCCCCCGCCGAGGATTCGACTGAGCTCCACGAAGCACAGGTAGATGCCGAAGAACAGCAACGGCAGCAGTATCACGCCGAGCGTCTGGGTGATGGGGGTGAGACGAACGATCTCGAGCCATAGCGGGGTCTGGAGCAATCCGTCGAAGGTCACGCCCGCAAGAACCACGATCACGAACGCAGCCCCACCGGGTAGCACCCGCTCCGGCAGCCCGAGACCGACCGATGGCGGCCGCAGGTTCAATTCACGCCCCTCAGGCGCAGCGCGGGCAAAGCACTCGTAGCAATTCACACAGCGTCCCGACTCGCAGCCGTCGCAACCTTGGCAGACGCTCGGGTTCTTCACCCTCACCTCCGTGGGCGAGAACCTGCCGAGCAAGCTAAAGAACACGGAGAACGCCTCTCCCCGGCACAGCCAGGTCTCCTTGCCGAAGAAAGCCATGCCGTAGAACGTGATCAGGGTGTAACCGAGGGCGAAGAAAGCGATGTTGCGCGGAACGTAAGAACCCGAAAAGACGTTCTCGATCCACACGAACACGAGGTAGAGTCCCACAGCGGGCCAGAGGCCCACGGCTTCAGGATACGGCTCGCCCAGCTCGAGCCCATCCCCGAAGCCCGGTCGCCGGACCAATACCTCGGCCCAATCGAAGAGTACGCTCCAGGGGTTCACGAGCGGCCACAGGTTTCCTACAAGCGCCGTAAAGAAGCTGAGGCCTACCCACCACGTCACCCACACGAAGGTCGGGGCGATGTTGAAACCGCTCTGCAAACCCACCAGCCCGGAGATCACCACGACGAGGAACAGGACGACAGAGAGCAGGCGCAGGCCACCTAGAAGCAGGCGCGAGGTCAGGATGGTCCTCAGGAGCCGAACGCGGAACAGGTCGAAGCGAGGGTAAAGGTAGGCGGCGTCCGCGTCCCGCGTCTTGCGGGAGAAGAGGGCCAACGGGACGAAAGCCAGCACGACCGCTGCTGCGGCGCCGTAAAGGTAGAGCCAGAGCGGGATCGGGATGTCGTAGGTCGACCCGAAGCCGTGGGCCAGCGCCGGATGGGCGTCTGCCAGGAGGAGCGAAAACGCGAGCGCTGCTGTTCCTACGCGGCGCATCATCCCCTCTATCCTGGGCGCACCTGGAGCACACCGAGTTCCTTCTCGGACTCGTGGTCTTCGATCTCGAAACGCCCCGTGATGTCTGCCTCGAAGTGGAGTTCGGCCTTTTTCCCGGGCCCTACCTCCTGCTCCACATCGTAGCCGTGCAGGTGGAACTCCATCGGCCTATCAGAGCTCACGCGAAGCGTCACCGTGTCGCCCTCGTTCACCGAAATCTCATCCGGGCTCATCTCGCCGCCTTTGATGGAGACGTTGAACGTCCGGTCCCGCGGTGCGCCAGACGGGTTGTCGGGACGCAGCAAAAAGAACAGCCCGCCCAGGATCAGTATGATCACTGCGATCACGATCGCTGCTCTGGTCAACTCCGTCCGTCTCCATGTCGCCAGGTTCTTGTTTTCGTCACGATTCCGGTCCGGCTTTAGTGGAAGCGGCGAGCCTCAGCGTTTCTCGCGTCGCCGGGTCGCGTACCTCATGAGGCCGTCGGTGAGCATGGGATAGCTGCCGGCCATATCGTAGTGCTTCGACTGCGCGGGGTCAGCGCCCTCGGCGAGCATTTCGGCGTCTCCTTTAACCTTTAGCTCTTCGGAGATCTCCTCCCGGTCGGAACCGTCGTCCATGTGACCCTCGACGAAGAGGAGCCAGTCTTGCAGGCGCTGCTCGAGCTCACCGAGGTGCCGCTCCACATCCTCGTAGCTCCCGAAGTGGGTGGGCCACAGGCTGGCAGGGTTTATCCCTCTTATGTGGTTGATGCTTCGTATCCACGCCTCGACGTCGATCTCAGGCGGAGGCGTCGGCGGACGGATGTAGGACTGGCCCGGCAGCCGGATGCCCGCAACATCACCGGTGAAGAGCGCCCCGGAATCGGGCTCCAGGTATGCGAGGTGGTGGTAGGCGTGGCCCGGCGTATCGTGGGCGACGAGGACGCCGCCTGCGGCCTCCGTCTCGTCGCCTTCTTTCAGGATCACGATCCTGTCCTCCGGCACGGGA
>DATDKB010000121.1:0-4022 GCA_036520255.1 Rubrobacter sp.
CCGCCGGGCAGCGGGGTCCTGGACCGCGCCGAGTGGCTGCTGGCGATGGTCGCGCCGTTCCTCGACGCGGCCACGCCGGGGGCGGAGCGGTCGGCGGGTGGCGGGGCGTGACGCGCGTCCTGGACATAGCTGACCCGGCGCGCGGGGAAGAGGCCGGCGAGTTCCAGGGGCGCCTTCTCGGCGCCAGCGTCTCGGTCATCGTCGTAGACACGCCGCCTGGTGGCGGTCCGAGGCTGCACAGGCACCCCTACGAGAGGTCTTTGTGGTGCAGGAGGGCAGCGCGACCTTCACCTCCGGGGACGACGTTATCGAGGCGACGGGCGGCCAGGTCGTCGTGGTACCGGCCGGGGTGGCGCACAAGTTCGTCAACTCTGGCGCCGGGCGGCTGCGGCAGGTCGACATACACGCCAGCGACCATTTCGTTACCGAGTGGCTCGAATGACAGAGGTGGGTCAATCTGGACGATCCACTCGCCCCGGCCGACCCGGCTCGGTGGCGGACATGGGCGACAGCGAGAGCCGCGGCCGGTGGATAACCTTCGAGAGCGGGCCTGTGGCCAACCACAACGTCTTCACCCACCTTTACATCTTCAACGGCGAGGTGGGTTCCGGGGAAGGGGCCAGGGTGGCGACCTCGGTAGGCCGCTTCGTGGATCTTGCAATTAGGCAGGCGCGGGCCGACCACGTCCCCGGCGCCTCGTCGTAGGAAGGCAGACCATCACCGAGCGGGCCCGAGCTATGGCGGCTTGGGCGCGTAGCCGGCGTCCCACCGAGATGCCGACACGAGGGGGTGGGGGCTAGCAGGAGTTTCGACCCCCGTCTGCTACCAAAGACCCGATCGGCCTGGGATCGATGAGCGTACAAGCGGTTTTGAGGACTCGCAACGCCTCCTTAGGCTCCACGGGGGCCGTGAGTACCTGTTCTTAGGGTACACAGGCGTTTAAGGCAGCTTTGAAGCGTCCTGGTCGGTGAGGGACGGCGATAGTGGGAGAACGTCCTCGATAAGCGCCGCAAAGTGTGGCCCGCACCGCCCGCATCGTCACTGCGTTGTGTACTTGTAAGTCTATCCCGCGGTCGATGCGGACGATACTTTCCCGAGCTTTACCTAATGGTCTCTGATCTCGCTGCGTGTATCCTTGTGCTGGAGCAACACACCGATGCACCTAGCTAGCGACTACATCCACCCCTACAAGGAAGCCGGGGGCCGTCCCGCCCGCTGCCGCGTACGGATCTACCTCCCCGACGACGTGTACGACTCTCCGGTGGTGATCTGCTCGGGGCTGCCCAACAACCCCGGTGGCTCGATGACGAACTCTGTAGAGGTGATAGCAGCGGGAGTGATCCGAGCCAACAAACTGCCTACCCCGTTGATATGGATCGAGCACCGGCCCGAGGAGAGCGCCAATGGTGGAGAGGAGACGTTCGATCTGGTCGCCTTCTCTAGCTACGAGGTCGTAGAGAGGGCGCCCTACCTCGGGGAGTCGAGGGCATGTATAGGGAACGCTACATGGAAGCCACTAGACCGCGCTAGCGTGGAGGTGCTGGTAAGAGATAAGGTATAGCGTAGAGACAGAAGGAAAACCCCGGGAGAAAGCCTCGTGAAGATAACGGGTGCGGACCACATCAACTGGCGCGTGAACGACCTCAAAAGGTCGTTGCGCTTCTACCGCGACGTCCTGGGATTCGAGCCCTTCGGCCTGGACGAGTACAAGCGGCAGGAACGTCCCATCGTTTCGCTAAGGATCTCCCCCATGTTTATCCTCCATCTTGCTCCCGATCCCTCCTTCGATCCCGGCCCTACGGGGGACTACGACCACCTGGCCTTGGTGGTGGAGGGGACCGAGCGGATGCCCTGGAGGAGCAATTGAAGGCCTCGGGCGTGGAGGTCGAACGAAGGGCGGGGGGCGTCGTGGCGACGGAGCTAACCGACCCCATCACCGACTAGGAAGTCTGCGAGGGGTTGAAGCAGCGGAGCACATACCTGCTCCAGTCCGAGGAGATCGCGAACGCCAAAGCCTACGCCGTCGGCCAGCCGTAGCGGGTAAGCGTTAACGAGATCCTGATCCGTCCGACACAGCAGAGGAACTGAATGAGTTAACCGGTAACCTCGGTAACACCGATAACTGAGACAAAGATCTGCGGACATTTTCTATGTCCGCTCAAAGCTTAGACCAGCACGGCGATGAACACGTCGGCTTCATCGGATTGCATCGTATGTGGCACCCTGCCATACTTGTGGAGCAGGGCTTACGGTGGGGAGGAGGAAATATGGAACGCGTCGGTGGGGGGGATGAGGGGCAGCGGTCCCCAATCGGGCAGGTAGCCCTCGCAAGCTTCATAGGGACCGCCATAGAATGGTACGACTACTTCCTCTACGGTACGGCCGCAGCGCTCGTCTTCAACCAGCTGTTCTTTCCGCAGTTCGCGCCGCTCACGGGCACGCTCGCCGCCTTTGCCACGTTCGCGGTAGGCTTCTTCGCGAGGCCGGTGGGTGGCGTGGTCTTTGGCCACTTCGGGGACAGGATCGGCAGGAAGTCCATGCTGGTCATAACGCTCCTGATCATGGGAGGGGCGACGTTTCTCATCGGGCTCTTACCGACCTTCGATGCAGTCGGGGTGTTGGCCCCTATCCTGCTGGTGGCGCTACGCTTCTTGCAGGGCTTCGCCGTCGGCGGGGAGTGGGGAGGGGCGATCCTCATGGCCGTCGAGCACGCCCCCGACGAGAGCCGCAACTTCTATGCGAGCTGGCCGCAGCTCGGCTCGCCGGCCGGCCTTATACTCTCCACTGTCGTCTTCACCGCCTTCTCCTCGCTGTCGGAGGAGCAATTCCTCGCATGGGGTTGGCGGGTACCCTTCTTGCTCAGCATCGTACTCATAGGCGTGGGGCTCTTCATCAGGCTGCGCATCATGGAGTCCCCGACCTTCCAGAGGGTCAGAGAGTTGGGCGCGGAGTCCAGCGTGCCCCTGCTGGAGGTTCTCAAGAGCTACCCTGTCGCCGCGCTCCTTTCCATGGGGGTAGTGTTGGTGAATATAGGCGGCTTCTACCTCGTTGTGACCTTCACCCTCGCCTACGCCACCGAGCAACTCGGGGTGGCGAGGAACGCCACCCTCATAGGGCTGCTCCTCGCCGGCGTCGCAGAGATAGCGGGGATCATCCTTCTAGCGAGGACCGCCGACCGCATCGGCAGGCGGCCGGTGGCCATTGCTAGCGCGGCGTTCGTGACGATCTTCGCTTTCCCCTTCTTCTGGCTAGTGGACACGGGTTCGGTGGCCTTGCTATGGCTAGCCATGTCCCTATGGACCTTCTCGGCTGGTGCCCTCTATGGCGTGACCGGTGCCCTGATCTCCGAGCTCTTCGAGGCGCGCGTGCGCTACTCGGGCATCTCCTTGGGCTACCAGATGGCAGGGGTTTTGGGCGGCGCCCTAGCACCTTTGATAGCCACTGCGCTCGTGCAGTGGGCCGGCGGTTCCTCCTGGCCGGTGGCGACCTACCTATTCGCGATGTCCTTCGTGAGCCTCGCCGCAGTCTTCTTCGCCTCCGAGCGATTCAACGTGGGGATACACGACGAGGTCCGCCGGGATCTCGCCGCGCAGCGAAGCTGAATAGGGGAGGTACGGGTGCCGGGTAGGCAGGAGAGGCAAGACGTGGACGAAGTCAGGCGGCGGGTGCTGGAGCAGGTCGACGAGAACTGGGAGCGTGAGGTCGGGTTTCTGCGGGGTCTTGTCCGGCGCCCGAGTACGGTCGGCAACGAGGCCCTCGTGCAGCGCTTCGTTGCCGAGGAACTGCGGGAGCTTGACCTCGACCCCGACGTCTGGCAGATAGATCACGCGGAGATAGCCCGCCTGCCCGGTTACTCTCCAGTCGAGTGGTCCTACGAGGGACGTCCGAACGTTGCCGCTGCCTGGCGCTCGCCCTCCGGGGGCGGACGCTCCCTTCTCCTGAACGGCCACGTCGACGTCGTGCCGGCGACCCCCGAGCACCATTGGACCTTCGACCCCTGGGGCGGCGAGGTTTCCAACAGC
>DATDKB010000122.1:0-12290 GCA_036520255.1 Rubrobacter sp.
CTGATCGGGGACTCCGGCGAGGAGGACCCGGAGATCTACCTGCAGGCCGTGCGGGAGTATCCAAAACGCATCAAGGCCGTTTACATCAGGGATGTCACCTCCCACGAACGCGACGTGGAGGTCAAAGCCTTGGCCAATCAGGCCCGCAAGCTCGGGACGGAGATGGTGGCCGTGCCCGATACAATCGCGGCGGCGGAACACGCGGCCTCAATCGGCCTCATCGCACCGGACGCGATAGCCACGGTCCGCTCCCAGAGCGCCGGATAAGCGGTTTAGAACGTCGCCCCGGGTTCTGCCTCACATCCGCTCGACCCACTGCGTCCGCCACGCTGGCGCGTCGAACGGCTGGGCATAATAGCGGGTATCGCGCCAGATCTTGCCGTCACGCAACTCGAAATTGACCAGGACGGTGAATACCTGTCCGCCACCGTAGTCGTTGACACCTTCCACGACCCATAGGCTCTCTCTGACAACCAACCGGCGCAGCTGAATGTTCGGGGGATTAGGGTATGCCTCCTGGAACTGCCTCATGTTCTCCCGGCCCTTGATGCACTCTCCGGACTGGGGCATCTCCATCGCGTAGTCCTCGTGGCGTAAGGCGTATTCCTCTTCGGGGCTCAGGTTGGAAAACAGCTCAGTGAGAAAGCGGTGTGCCTCCTTCTCGTCCATTTCGTCCAGGTTGGGGGGCTGCTGTTCGTTCGTAGCGTTCATGACCTCGTCTCTGTTCTTGATTCGCCGATGGTCCTGCAGGGGAATCTGCTAGATGCCGAAGCGGGCCTTGACCTCGGGGATGATCCCGTCGTGCCAGGTTATTCTGAACCTTTCGCCGAGCACGGCCCTGGCCCTCCGGTGCTCTTCGCCCCTCATATTCTGTGACACGATTTCCTCGTACGCGTCAAAGTAGCCCTCGAACCCGTCTCCTGGCGCGAGGATCTCCATGACCCGCACTGTCTCGGCGCCGGCGTTGTAGAAGGCGTGGGGCATGCCGCGTGGCTTGACGATGTAGGAGCGTTGCGGGGCGAGCACGAGCTCACCGCCTACGTAGCAGGTCAGTTCGCCCTGCAGCACGTATGAGCACTCATCCTCGCGGGCGTGGGTGTGTGGCGGGATCATCTCGCCGGGAGGAAGGGCCCACTCCTCGATCAGGAGCGAACCGCCTGAGGCCTCCGCCGTCACCTTGTGCACTATGTCCAAGATAGGCAGGTGCGGGCCATCATCAGGGGCGACGTAGATCTTGCTCTTCGCTACAGACATTTTGCTACCTCCCTGGCGCTCGTTCTAAGGATGCGCCTGACCACTCTGATCGCTGGATTCTTTCCCGGGAAGTATCCCCTTTTCTGGTGAGGTTTCCGGACCAGGCCTGCCAGGCGTGCCTTCTCGAGTTCGTGCATGATCATCAGGTATTCGCTCATCCCGTACAATTTCGGCTTCCTTTCCGGCCCCGGGGGCGGAACACGCCGTAGCCCCATTTCGTTCAGTGGCTTGGCCCCTCGTCTAATACTGACTCTTTAGCGGCTGCGAGTCGGGGGTGAAGTCTGCGGCCGGGTTGTTGGTGAGGTTGACCTGTCCCGTGCCGTCGGTGCGCATCTCATAGATCTCGAAGTTACCGTCTCGGTTGGTGTGGAACGCTATCTTGCTGCCGTCGGGTGAGAAGCCTGGAGTCGCGAAGACCATCGCGGGACCCCGGGAGCGCTTCTTCTGGTTCGTACCGTCGGCGTTCATCGTGTAGATGCCTGGTGAGAAGTCCCGATCGCTTACGGACGAACATTTCCCGCCGTCCGGCGAGAAGTCGGGCTGGAAGTCCCTTGCTACGTTGTGGGTAAGCTGCTCGAGGCCCGTGCCGTCGAGATTGATGAAGAAGATCTCAATGCCCTTCTCGGGGATGTTCACTCCTTCTCCCGTGGCGAGGTTGCTGTCGAAGGCGATCTTTTCACCCTCGGGCGAGAAGGTGGGAGCCCTATCGAAAGCCGGGTTGTTGGTCACGTTGGTCTGCTGGGTGCCGTCAGCGTTCATCACGAAGACGTCGAAGAAGAGCCCTATCGCTCTGAAACGCGATCTTCTCGCCGTCCGGGGACCATTTCGGGGTCGATGTCGAAGGCGGCGTTCTCGGTGAGTTGTCGAAGGTCCGTTCCACTTCGATTTCTGGTGAAGATCTCCAAGTCCCCTTCGGGGATGTTCACTCCTTCTCCCGTAGTGCGGTTGGAGGCGAAGGCGATCCTGCCGTTCTCGCCGGGGAAGGTCGCATAAGCTTCCCGCGCCGTGCCAGCGAGCGTCACCATAGCACCCAACGCCGCTCCAAGCGCCAGGCTTGCGATCACCGCGTTTCGCTTCTTGCTACGTCCTTCTGGTTTCTGTGTTGTCGCTTGCCTTGTCATTTCTGAGTTCCTTTCTCTTCTTCCGTTGTTGTTTTCTAAGCGTTGTCTGAACGGCATGTTCTGAGCGGTGCCTGCCAAAGATCGACGGCCGCGACCGGTGCTCTGCGGCGCGGGGGTAGGGGCGTGGCAGGCGGTATCCGATCAGCCACGCCAGGGCGCCGAGGGGGGTGAAAATGGCGCGTTGCACGAGCAGCGGGGGTCTGGCGATGTAGCCGAAGTCGCGGTAGGAGCGGAAGATGGCCGCCAGCCACAGCGCGTTCGGCAGCCCCGTCTTCTGGCTGACCTTCCCATCCTGGGCCAGTCCGAAGAAGGACTCGAAGAACTCCTCGGTCTTCAGGGCCGGACGGAACTCGACGATAGCAACACCTTCATCCTCACCCGAGTTCCACCACGCGTGCGGCGTGCCCACCGGCACGGTCGCGCCTTCTTCCGCTCGAACCTGCCTCTCTTCACCGTCCACGACGAAGGTGAACGTGCCTGAGCGTATCTCGAAGGATTCCTCCGCGATGGGGTGGATGTGGGGGGCAGCCACGAAGCCGTGGGGACGCACGCGCAGCTCGGCCGTCGCGTACTCGCCCTCCGTCTCCTCCGATGTCTCGAGGAAGGTGATCTTCTCCCCCGTCACGGGGTGCTCTACTATGTCTCCATTTCTTGCCATATCTCTTTCTCTCCTCCTATGAATTTTGCAGGTAACTCGTCTCCTACCGGCAGTACCTTTCCTCCAGCTCCCGATCGATCCCCTTGCGCCTGGCCCGCTTCGCAAGCAGTTGCCGCGCGGGCTCGAGGGCGGCGAAGATGCCGGGCAATCGGCCCTCTCCCCACTCGAGCGCCAACGCGAGGTGATAAGGATTCCTGGGTGCGCCGTTGGCGGCGGACAGCCCATCCGCGGCGAGCCCGTAGGCGACCTTGAGCGCCTTCTCGAACCCGCTGTGGCCTGGCCGCAACTCGACCAAGAAGCGGGCAGGCTCCTCCGTAGGGTTGCGGAAGTGGTGCAGCACGGTCTCGTAGGCAGTGGCTTTCTCACCGGGACGCAGTGTGCGGGATGCCTTGCCGAGCTGCACCTCCAGCGCCCCTTCCGGGACCTCGAAATGCTCGTCGTAGGTCAGGTGATAATCCGGCTGGTTACCGCCGCCGGGGGCGAGCTCTATCTCTATGAGGGTGCGCTCGCCGCCGGTTTCCTCGCTGGTCTGGAGGAAGGTGGCGTAGTCCTTCTGGCCGGGGTGGTAGTAGCGCCGCTTTCCGGACCTTAGCGTTTCGATCTTCTCTGTCGTCCTCATCTTCTCTCCCCGTGTCGTGATTCCAGCGTTCTCGTGATCGTCTGTCTCATCCGACGGGGTTGAGGGCGTTCGCTTCTTCGGCCTGCGTCGGGATGTCTTCCGCATCTATGGCCGCGTCCTCCTCAGCGCGCCTCATGGCTTCGGAAAAGGTTGCTTCCGCCTCGCGCCGTCTCGGCCAGCGACATGAAGAGCCCGACCGGGACCATCACGATGGTCACCTCGGTCGTCCTGCTCGCCGGCGTCGCCTTCTCGCTTGCTAGCTTCATCGTCTGTTCTTCCTTTCGCGTTGATCGATTTTCGTGCTGGCTTTCCGTGCGGTTACTCTTCGCGCCCGCGCCGTGTCACGCTACATGCCTACCTCTGCGCCTCTCTCACGTCCCTCACGCCGATCACCGCCTTTCTTTGTTTCGGCTGTGCGATACGTCAGCCACAAAGGTAGCCGCTGAGCTTCGGGGCGAACATGGCAGAAAGCTGCCATTCCCGATCACCCCGTCCGTCGTGGGTTGCGTGATCGCCACCCCTTCGCCAAGCGTCACGGTCGAGGGACCGGAGCCACGCGCACATCTCGTCGCGCGCTTGCCCCGCCTGGTCGAGAATGCCTATCAGCTCGGCGAAGCGGTGGTGTACCCCGTCGTAGCGCGACGCCCGTGCGGACACGCCCGCCGCCTGCACCCGCTCGACGTAGAGTTCTCCCTCATCGCGGAGCACGTCGTATTCAGCGGTGATGACGAGAGCCGGCGGCAGCCCGCGCAGGTCTGGGGCGAGCATCGGCGCTACGTGTGGATTTGCGGCCTGCGACTCCTCGGCAAGGTACTGTCTCCAGAACCAGAACGCGGACTCGCGCGTCAAGCCGTAGCCTTCGGCATTCTCGATGTACGAGGGCGTCGGGGGCGTGTGGTAGCCGACGGCGGGGTAGATCAGGAGCTGGCCGCGAAGCGCCGGCCCACCCTCGTCGCGGATGCGAATGGCCGTTACCGCCGAGAGGTTGCCACCCGCGCTGTCGCCGGCCAACGCTATCCGGGCCGGGTCGCCGCTGATCTCCGCGGCGTGCACCGCCACCCAGCGCGACGCGGCCAGCGCGTCCTCGACTGCGGCAGGGAAGGGGTGTTCCGGCGCGAGACGGTAGCCTACCGAGACGACCACGCAGTCGGCGCCGGCGCACAGCGCCCGGCACATCGGGTCGTGTGTGTCGAGGTCGCCGAGTATCCAGCCGCCGCCGTGGAAGAAGACGACGAGCGGAAATGGTCCACAGCCGTCGGGGGTGTAGACCCGCACCGGCAGGTCGCCGGCTGGACCGGGGATGAGCCTATCCTCGACCGCCGCTACGAGTGTCGAGACCAGCCCCATTCGGAACCACGCCGCCATCTGGGAGGGCGTGTCTTCGCGCATCACCTGGACCGGAACGGTGCCGATCGGCGGTGCGTCGGCCGTGAGGTCCAGCAGCTCTCGTACCTTCGGATCCAGCGTCATCCTACATCTCCTCTTTCATCTCGTGGCGGCGCTCCGGTCTCCATCCGCTCGACCCACTGGGAGCGCCACTCTGGCGCCTCGAACGGTTCGGCGAAGTACCCGGTGTCTCGCCACATCTTCCCGTCGCGCAGCTCGGAGATTACGACCACGTCCAATGCCTGCCGCTCGTCGTAGTCGGCGGCTCCTTCCACGACCCAGAGCCCATCCCTGGCCATTACCAGGTGTACCCGGATACGGCGCATCGGGTGGGATGGCGACCTGCTGGAGTAGGACCTCTGGAACGCCCTCATGTTCTCCCGTCCCCGGATGCGTTCCCCGGACTGGGGCATCTCGAGCACGTAGTCTTCGTGGCGTGCGGCGTATTCCTCTTCGGGATCGAGGTTGGACAACAGTCCTGTGAGGAAGCGGTGCGCCACCTTCTCATCCATCTCGTCGAGGTGGGGTGCCTGCTGGCCGGTCGTTTCGTTCATTGCAGTTGCTCCTTAATCGTGTGGTGGATGGTCTGGGCGACGATCTTGCGGTTCGCCACTGGTACAAGTCAGGGCAGTCTCTTACCCTCGCGCTGCCGTCCTCGTAGCATTGCTCCGAGAACGCCATGCTCCCTTCGGTGCCGTGTGGGTGAGCCCGGCGAACGGCGCAGATTCTTTCGGGCATTGCGGCCTAGCAACCGCGCCTTCTCCATCTCGTGTGCGATCATCAGATACTCGGTCATGCCGTACAACTTCGACCTCCTTGTGTCGCTCTTCTGGCTCATGCCTCAGTCCTCTCGCCTGTCGCAGACGTAGTCGCGGGAAGGGTCGAAGTCCCGCCCGTCTATCTCTTCTAGACGGGGTCCGTAGAGGTGGACCGAGACCGCCAACTCCTCACCCGGGTTCCCCACCCGGTGGATGCCCCCATCTCCAGGCAGCACCGTCGATGCGCCATCACCAGGACTCCACCAGAGTTGCCAGGCCTTCTCCAGGCGCGCGTGCTCGTCGAGAGAACCGTCGTCAAGACGTTCGTAGCGCTCCTCGAGCACGGAGCCTAGTGCACAGGTGTAGGCACCCCAGGAGGAGTGATCGTGAATGTTGGTACCAGTGCCAGGAGGCCACACGAAGATCTTCAGAGAGTAAGAACCGTCATCGGGCTCGTAGTGGCGGGCAACGTACCAGTCGCTTTCGTCCTCCACCTCGTGGACAAAGGGTAGGACCAGCGACTGAAGAAAGCCTGCGTCTCTGACCAGGTCGGCCACGAAAGTGGCCGCTCGTGGTAGGGCAGATTCCATTGGGAGCTCTGAGATCCCGCGCAGCTTGCTCGCGCTCGGGGTGAAAGTAGTTGTCATGAGGTTCTCCTTTGCATGTTGTTCGCAACGTCCCAGACGCGTTCCGTCTTGCTTCTTATCGTGCGTCCCGAGAGCCTCGGCTCCCAGCGACAAACCCAAACAACAACCCAAACAATCGGCCATGCCGTGCGTGTCAAGACGCTTTCGAGCGCTCGGAGCGCTGCAAGCTCAGGCTCGCCGAACTCGCAGACCACCGAATGAGGTCGAGGTCTCCTGATGCCGGCCCCCCGGCCCGGCCTACTCAGGCGTTACGGGAAAAGTTTGTTACCTGCTTCCGGCGGAAACTGGGCCTTCGCGTCCCTGTTGCGAGGACCGGCATCTACCGCCCTGAAACGCGAATAATCTGGCGTGTCGTTCGGCACTTACAACAGCTTGCTTGGGTCGAAGGGATCGGCCTTGAGGACCGGGTTGCCTCGCTCGTCGAACCACTCGGTTCTCGGTCGGTCGTAATACAGTTCGATGCCGTTACCGTCAGGATCCCGCAGGTACACAGAGACGGTGGCCCTGTGGTCCTCGGCTCCTTCTATTGGGTAGCCGTGATCCAGGAGCCTCTCCACGGTCAGGCCGAGCTCGCGCCGGTTAGGGTAGAGGAGGGCAAAGTGGTAAAGCCCCGTGTGCCCCTTCGGGGGCGGTGTGCCCCCGTCGCTCTCCCAGGTGTTGAGGCCAACGTGATGGTGGTAGCCGCCCGAGGAGAGGAAAGCCGCACCCGGCAGGCCAAGGTCGGGGCCGTAGGCCATCACGTCAAAGCCGAGCACATCGCGGTAGAAGGCTGTCGCGCGAGCAAGATCAGCGACCCGCAGGTGGACGTGTCCTATGCGGACGTCTGGGTATGTTTCCGGTTCCTTCATCACGTCTCCTTTATCGGGTTGTATCGTCTCGCGGGCGGGTAAGCTGGGCCTTAATCGTGGTTACATCCGTGACGACAAGCCAATGCTCGCCCTCGTGGGCTTGGGTGATGTGGATGGTTTCCATAGAATGCTCCTTTCTTGGGTTAGTGTGGACCATCTTGCGTCCAACGGTAATCCCGTATGCTCGTTGGGTGTACGACAAGAACTTGTCATATTGCTCCGAAAAATGGTGCATTTGCGTGATGCGCCGGACGACGAATCGCGTTAGCTTGGGGTGAATGGATATACCCTGGGTCGAGAGAACGCGAAGGAGCGCACGATAAGTCATGATCGGTGCTGTCGAGAACAAGCCGTTCGCGTACGAGCGGGCCTTCTCAGAGATCAAACGCCTCTCCTCAGCGGGGCTAGAGGGCCACGAGTTGCTGCGCCGGGCCGTCCAGAGTATGAAGCGGGCCGTCCCGTTCGGATCCTACTACGTCGCCACGGTCGACCCGGCGAGCAACCTGCTGACGCACGCGTTGAACGGCGGGAGCGCCGGCCAGGACGGCCACGCCGAGGTTTACGGTGAAGTCCTACATCGCATGTACTTTGAGGAGGATCTAGGAAGGCTTGCCTCGATGCTCCACGAGCGTCGCCCGGCCCAGCCCCTCTCGGGGGCTACCGGTGGAGTGTTGGATAGCAGCCTGAGGTACCGCGAGTACCTCGGACCCGTGGGGTACGGTCATGAACTGGCCGGCCTTTTTTCCGACGGGGGACTGTGGGGGGCCGGATACTTTACTCGCGAGGCGGGCGAGCACGACTTCGGCCAGGCGGAAGCCTCATTGCTCGCACGAGTGGCCCCCTACGTCGGCGCTGGTATGAAGGCCGCGGAGTTGCGCTCCAAGGCGAAGGATGGGCGGCGAGGATCCGATGTTCCCAGGGTTGTTACCCTCGATCGTAAAGGCAGGGTGGTTTCCTATACCTCGGCCGTCGAAAGTCTGCTCCTGGAGGTAGAAGATCTGCGCCCGACTTGGGAGCAGGGTCGTATCCCCGTGAGCATCGAAATGACGGTCGGGGCGCTGAAGCGGGCGCTCGACCCTGTCTCCGACGTAGACCACAACCTCGTTCCGCGGGTGCGCCTGCGGGGTCGCTCGGGGCGTTGATTGACGTTGCACGCCTCCTTCACGGAGACTACACAAGAACGCCCGAGCGAGACGGTGGTGGTGATCGCGCCGTCCGAGCCCGAGGAGGTGGTGCAGCTCAACGTCACCTCGTACGGTCTCACCCCGCGCGAGGAGAAGATCGTGAAGCACATCGCGCGCGGTCGCTCGACGCGCCATATCTCGGGCGCACTCTTTATCTCGAAGCACACGGTGCATAATCATCTTCGTAGGGTCTTTGAGAAGACGGGGATACACAGCCGAAGGGAGATGGTCCAGCGCCTCTTCTTCTTAGACATACTGCCGGATACCCTCGGTAACTAGCGGCTGCCAGAGGAAGGTGCAATTTACGATGCCGCCGGCCAAGCGACACTGGAGCGGAAGGTGAGGGGAGTAGAAACCGGCACAAGACTTGCGTTCGCGGATTTGCTACGACGCCACCGTGCCTCGGCCAGCATTACCCAGGAAGAGCTGGCCAGTCGAACTGGTCTGACCCCGCAGGCGATAGGCCTGCTCGAACGTGGCGAGCGCCGCCGACCACACGCCTACACCGTTCAGGTGTTAGGGGAAGCACTCGGGATCGAAGGACGGGACTTTGCCGAGTTCGAGGCAGCGGCCCGTCGCCCGCCGGTTCGCCACGCGACGGCCCGGCCTTCCCACCGCACCCTTCCCACGCCGCCGACCGCGCTGATCGGACGCGAGCAGGAGGTGTCGACCCTGGCAGAACTCCTGCGTCGCGAGGACGTGCGCGTGGTGACGCTCACAGGCCCGGGCGGCGTCGGTAAGACCCGACTGGCGCTGGAGGTGGCCTGGCTCTCGCGCGAGAAGTTCGCGGACGGCGTCGCCTTCGTGCCCCTGGCATCTTTGAGGGACCCGGATCTCATTACCTCGGCTTTCGCCCAGACGCTAGGGGTCAAGGACGTGGGGGACCGGTCGCTGCTGGATGCTCTGAAACAGCACCTGGAAGACAAACAGATACTGTTGCTGCTCGACAATTTCGAGCACCTGCTCCAGGCTGTTTCGGTGGTGGCGGATCTGTCAACGGCCTGTCCGAGGCTGACGATACTTGCGACGAGCCGGGCGTCGCTCCGCCTTCGAGGCGAGCAGCAATTCCCCGTGTCCCCGCTGCCCCTGACGCAAGGAGCGTCGGTGGAGCGCTCTCCCGCTGTGCGGCTGTTCGACGAGCGGGCCAGAGCAGTCTCGCCCGGATTCGACCTTGGGGTCGCAAACGAGACCACGGTGGCGGAGATCTGCAAGCGGCTCGATGGCCTGCCGTTGGCGATCGAACTGGCCGCCGCGAGGGTCAATCTATTCTCGCCGAAGGCGCTGCTCGGGCGCCTGGACCTCCGGTTGCCGGTGCTCTCTGGCGGGGCGCGGGACCTGCCCGAGCGGCAGCAAACCCTGCGCGACACGGTCGCGTGGAGCTACGACCTGCTAGGGCCCGACGAGGAGGCGCTATTTAGGCGCCTCGCGGTTTTTGCCGGCGGCTTTACCCTGGAGGCGGCGGAGGCTGTGTGCGGGCGGCCCGCGTCTGGGGATGGAAGCGTGTTGGAGACGCTGGCTTCGCTGGTAGACAACAGCCTTTTGGTTTCGCGTTGTGACGCTTCTGTGGATCCCGAGGCCGACGAACCGCGCTTCGCGATGCTTGAGACTATCCGGGAATACGCTGCTCAGCGCCTAGGGTCGGGCGGCGAGGCCGAGGAGATGCATCGTGCCCACGCGAGATATTACCTGGCGCTGGCGGAGGCCGTGCAGCCAGAGGCGTCCACGCACTCGCTCACAGGGTGGCTGGCGGTGTTGGAGAGGGAGCACGACAACCTGCGGGCGGCGCTCCGTTGGGCGGTCCGGACCCGGGACGTGAATTTTGGGACGCGGCTGAGCCTGATGATGTGGCGGTTCTGGCCAGAGCGCCATCACGTGACTGAAGGCCGCCGGTGGTTGGAGGCGGTGCTGGCGTTGGGAGAACCGGAAGAAGGGGTAATCGAGCCCACGCTCAACGCACGCCGGTGGGCTTTTCTGCACCTGGTGACTGGTATGCTGGCCGGCGGACAGGGAGACTTCGACCGCGCGGTCGAGCTTTTCGAAGAGAGCCTGGCCCTCTACCGGAACATGGGCCACAGGAAGGGCGCGAGCGGTCCGTTGCGCGAGCTGGGGGGCGTAGCGTACCATCAGGGGGACTTCGACCGGGCGGTGCGCCTGAGCGAGCAGGCCCTCACTATATCCCGCGAATTCGGTAGCGCTTTTGGCGCGGGCCTTGCCGTGTGTACCCTGGCGGACGCCCTGCGCGCGCGGGGAGATATCGAGCGCGCCAGAACGCTGCTGGAAGAGAGCCTGGCTACGCTGCGACGCAAGACTCGCCCCCAACGCGTGGCCAACGCGCTCGCGCTCACGCTCTCAAGGCTCGGAAGTATCGAGTGCGAGTTGGGTAGAGACACGCGGGCCTCGGAATTGTACAGAGAAAGCCTGAAGCTGGCGCGGCAATTCGGCTTTACGTTTGACGTTTTCGTCTGTCTGGAAGGGGTGGCCAGGGTGGAGGCTTTGCAGGGGCGACCGCAGCAGGCTGCGCGATTGCTCGGGGCTTCCGCCGCGCAGCGTCAAGGGATAGGCACGCCCCTCACGCCTATCACGCGGGCGGACTACGATCACGCCGCGAACGCTGCACGCGCGGAGCTCGGGGCGGAGGCGTTTGACGCCGCGTGGATAGCGGGCCATGCGACATCCCTCCAAGAGATCATCTCGGAAGCCATCGAGAAGAATGGGTGAAGGTCCTGTGAAAATGAATGTTAAATCCGTGTTGCACAGCAGGGAGCCAGGGGCATGAAGGAAGCAGATATCGGGAAATCCGAGGGGCGGATGGGGGAGGACAGTCAACAGCGGACCGCGCGGGAGCTGATCGAGCTGCTCAACGAACTACGGGTGATCCTACCCGGAGTTCAGTTTCTCTTCGCCTTCCTATTGACGGTGCCCTTCAGCCAGCGTTTTCCTGAGCTGGACGGCCTGGAGACCGGCGTATTTTTCGTGACGCTGCTGTGCACAGCCATCGCCACGGCGCTCCTCATGGCGCCATCGGCGCAGCATCGCGTCCTGTGGCGCGAGGGCGCAAGGGAGCAGCGGCTAGAGCTGGGGAACACGCTCACCATCATCGGCCTGGTCTTTCTCGTGCCCGCGATGGTCGGGGCGGTATTTGTCGTCAGCGATTTCATCTTCGGCCTCGCCCCCGCTCTCGCCGCGACCCTGCTTCTGGCGGCGTTTTTCGCGCTGCTGTGGTTCGCCCTTCCGCTCCGCTACCGCGGAGCCAGCAAAGAAGGATGAGCCTTTAACCCGCCGAACCTAACTTGGGGTCCGTGATGGCTCCTTCGGAGGCGGATGAAACTAGGGCAGCGTACTTGGCCATTACCCCGGTCGCGAAGCGGGGTTCGGGCTCCCTCCAGTTCGCCAGGCGGGCTTCTTGCTCTTTATCCGACAGGTCCACGCTCAGGGTCCTTTTGTCGATGTCGAAGGTTATGGTGTCGCCATCCTGCAAAGCCGCGATCGGGCCTCGGTGGGCGGCTTCTGGGGCTACGTGCCCGGCCATAAGGCCGCGCGTCGCGCCGGAGAAGCGTCCGTCTGTGAGGAGGGCGACGGTCTCACCGAGACCATGGCCGACGAGGGCGGCGGTGACGCCAAGCATCTCCCGCATACCTGGTCCTCCCTTCGGGCCCTCGTAGCGGATCACGACTACGTCGTCGTGCGAGATACCGCCGGCCTGCACGGCGGCCATGGCTTCTTCTTCTGAATCGAAGACGCGGGCTGGGCCCGTGTGCTCCAGGCGGGTATAGCCGGCGACCTTGACCACGCAGCCCTCGGGGGCGAGGTTGCCC
>DATDKB010000123.1:0-11882 GCA_036520255.1 Rubrobacter sp.
CGCTCACTGCAAACTCGTTCCACTTGGCGTATAAAGGGTACGTGAGATCGTATGGACCGGAAAGAACGTAGAACGATGTACGGAGAGAACGCGCCGCCTTCCTGGGCGCGGTTGCCCGGTGCGCGTTGCCGGGCGGTCGAGCACCTGACGAAGCTGGACGGGCTCAAGGAGTTCGAGCTCTTCGAGGGGCTCGAGGAGGGATTTTTTCAGGACCTCGCGATCTCGGCCGAGGTGCTCGAGCTCGGGGCGGGCACCGCCCTTTACAGGGAGGGCGAGCCTTCTGGGGCCGTGTACTTCGTGGGCGAGGGGCGGGTGAAGCTCTACCGTTCCTCGGGCGGTGCGAAGGCGCGGGATCAGATCCTGGGCGTCGTGGGCGACGGGGCCGTGCTCGGCCTCGGCGCCGCCCTGGAAGGCAGGACCCAGGGTCAGGGCGCAACGGCCCTTACCGACTGCGTCCTCTACGCCGTCTTCCGCGACGACCTGTTCGAGATCATGGGCCGCTTCCCCGACGGCGCCGTCCGCCTCGCCAGGGCGCTTGCCACGAGGACCCGCGAGCTGGAAGACCTCGTTGGCGACCTCGTCTTCCGCAGCGCCCCACAGCGGGTTGCCCGTATGCTCCTGAACCTCGCCACGGAGGAGGGCCGCGTCACCAAACGCGGCGTCGTCTTCGAGCCTTCGCTCAGCCGGCAGGAGATGGCCGAGGCTACCGGCATCTCACGCGAGGCCCTCTCCCGCGCTCTCTCGCGGCTCGCCAAAGAGGACATCCTCGACCTCGGCGGTAAGACCATAACCATCCTCAGGCCGGCCGAACTCCGCGCCCGTAGCTGAGAATCGATCGCAGCAAGGAGGGTTTACTACCGCCGTTTGACCAAGATCACACGCCCGCATGACCCTGATCATGGGCTGCGATGATGCTCGTCAATGACGGGTGTTGGGGCAGAAGACCGACTGGTATAAAGCCGCTACGAGAGATTTTCGAGAGGAGGACCCTGTGACCTACGTGATCACCGAGCCGTGTATCGGCACAAAGGACCAGAGCTGCGTGGAGGTCTGCCCGGTCGACTGCATCTACGACGCCGGCGACCACTTCATGATCAACCCCGAAGAGTGCATCGACTGCGGCGCCTGCGAGCCGGAGTGCCCGGTCGAGGCCATCTATCCCGAGGACGAGGTCCCCGACGATATGGAGAGCTACACCACCAAGGCCGCCAACTACTTCGAGTAGTCAAAGCATAAGGTAGCGTTAGGGAGGGGCCCCATGGCCCCTCATTTTCGTTTCGTGGTGCCGTAAAGCATGGGGCCACGAACCTCTATACTTCCGCGCATGGAAGACTGTAGCTGGCGGACGCTCGGGCGAAACTACCTCTACAAGAACCCGTGGTGCGCCTTCCGGGTGGACGAGGTTGAGTTGCCGGGCGGGGCAAGGATCGAGTACGGCGTCCTCGAGGGCGGCGGTTTCGCCGCCGTCGTGCCCGTCACTGATGGGGGAGACGTGGTGTTCGTTCGTCAGTGGAGGCAGCCGCTGGGCAAGTTTACGCTGGAGTTGCCTAGCGGCGGGGTCGACTTGGGCGAGGAGCCAGAGCGGGCGGCCCGGAGGGAGCTCTTCGAGGAGACGGGCTACAGGGCGCAAACGTTGGAGCACCTGACTTCCGTACACACGAGCACGGGGCGGAGCACGGAGGTCTGCCACCTCTTCCGGTGCGAAGCGGTGAGGGACGAGCGTGGCCCTCGGCCCGAGCCCACGGAGTTTATCCGGGTGGTCGAGTTGCCTTTCGGGGAGGCTCTGCGCATGGCCTCTGACAGTGCAATAGTCGACGCGCCCACCGTGCTCGGGTTGCTACTAACCGGCGGTGGGTTAAACTAGGGGCGGTAAAAAGACCGGGGAGCCACGAGGCTGAGAGGGCACAGAGGTGCCGACCCGCTGAACCTGATCCGGGTAATGCCGGCGCAGGGAGATTCCAAAGTCTTGTCGGCGCATCCCCCATATACGGAGGAGGATGCGCTCGTGAACGCTTTCAGGGATACCAGGGTGCTGACCGAGGCGGCCATCGCCGTCGCGCTGTCATTCGTCCTGGGACTTTTCGTGCTCTTCAAGATGCCGTTCGGCGGCTCCGTCTCCTTGGAGATGATCCCCCTGATTCTCCTTTCCCTCAGGCAGGGCTGGAAGGTAGGCGTCATCGCCGGGACGGCCTACGGCCTCCTCGACCTCGCGATAGACAACTTCGTGGTTCATCCCCTGCAGCTCCTGCTCGACTACCCGTTGGCCTTCGGCGTCCTCGGGCTCGCGGGGCTCTTCAAGCCAACCGTGCGGGGCGCAATCCTCGGCGCCACGGTCGCCGTGCTGGCGCGCTTCTCTTGCCACTTCCTCTCTGGCGTGGTTTTCTTCGCCTCCTACGCCGCCGACTACGACTTGAGCCCCTTCCTGTACTCCGCGCTGTATAACGTGGCGTATCTGGCCCCGAGCCTCGGAATCGCGGTCGTGGTCGTCGTCGTGTTGCTGAAGAGGCTCGAAGAGGCGCGGCCGTCGCCGAGGCAGTTACGCTACAGGGGATCGGCGACCTCCTAGCGTGCGGACCGCGATCTTCCTGAACGGAGCGCCGGACTCGGAACATTTGATCCAGGTCGTCGTCAAGTGCGCGGACTTGGTGGTGGCCGCCGACGGTGGCGCCCGCTACGCGCTAGACGCCGGGATCGTCCCGGACCTGATCGTGGGTGACATGGACTCGCTTGGGGAAGATCTCGCACGGGAAGCAGAGAAACGCGGTGCCTCGCTAGAGCGCCATCCGGTGAGGAAGGACAAGATGGACGGGCACCTCGCGGTGCTGGCCGCCGGAGAACGAGGAGCGACCGCCGCCGACTTTCTGTGCGCGGCAGGTGGGAAACCCGGGGCGGTCTTCGCCCTTCCGCACATCCTGCTCACCGCCGAGCGAATAGGGCTGCGCTCCACCGTCGTCTCGGACCAGGGAAGGATGTTCGTGGTCGAAGCCAGCTCCCACGCTGTCGAAGGAGCGGCGGGGGATAGCGTCTCGGTCTTCCCCCTGTCTGGCCCGGCAACGGGCATCACCCTCGAAGGCATGGGCTATCCGCTGGTAAACGCGAGGCTGGAGCCGGGGGACACCCTCGGGTTCCACAACGAGCTGATCGGTCGTAAAGCAGTGATAAGCGTTGTGAGCGGCGCGCTCCTCGTAGTGCAGGAGAACGCAGAAGACCGGTGACAGAGCATACGGACTACCGAGAGGACACGTCCTAAGATAACGTCGCGTATGGCGGCGACCTTCAAACCGGAGGCGGTTCTCGGAGAGGTGGGGCACCGGCCCTACCCCGTCTCCGCGGGCCCGTGGGCGATGGGGATGACGTGGCGGGACCTGCTTTTCATGCACTGGCCCGTCGACGTGGATGCGCTCAGGCCGCTCGTGCCGCCCTCCTTGAGCATCGATACCTTCGACGGGAGCGCCTGGCTGGGCGTCGTGCCCTTCGACATGACCGGCGTGAGGCCCCACTTCCTGCCGGCCGTTCCCGGGCTATCGAACTTCCCCGAGATAAACCTTCGCACCTACGTGACAGCGGAGGACAGGCCCGGCGTCTGGTTCTTCTCTCTGGATGCCCACAACCGCCTCGCCGTCCGGCTCGCCCGCACCACCTTTCATCTGCCGTACTTCGACGCCGAGATGTCCTGCCGCGCCCCGAACGACGAGATCCACTACAGAAGCGTCCGCACGCACAGGGGCGCACCACCGGCCGAGTTCGAGGCCCGTTACAGCCCCGCAGGAAAACCGTTCGAGAGCGGCCAGGGTACCATCGAGAACTTTCTGACCGAGCGCTACTGTTTGTACAGCGCCGACAAAAGGGGCGTCGTTCGTCGTGGCGAGGTCCACCATCGACTGTGGCCGCTCCAGCCGGCGGAGGCCGAGGTACGCACGCTCGAGATGACGCGGCAGATAGACCTGGAGTTGCCGAAGATCGGGCCGATCCTCCACTTCTCCAAACGTCTGGACGTGCTCGCCTGGTTACCCCGGCGAATCGCCTCGTAAGTCGTGCGGTTCGCGAACCGCCCCTGCGGACCATATACTTGCCGGGTGGTGGGTAGGATCGACACCTCTGCTGCGGGCGTGCTTTGAAGGCGGATCTCGTCTCCGGCATTCTCCCAATCAGGGAGGACGGGCGCATGCTCCTGCTCCTGCGTCCCACGGGCACCTGGGAGCCGCCGGCCGGACGTCTCCAGCCCAGCGAGAGCTTCGAACAGGGCGCCATCCGCGAACTGTACGAAGAGACCGGCATGCTCGTCTCCCCCCAACGCATCATTGCCACCTGGGTTGGTGAGGCACCGAGCGGCAGGCTCCTGGCCTCCGTCAGCTACGCCGGACGGGCCGATGGGGAAGAAGTCACGCTCTCCGACGAGCACCTCGACTACAGGTGGGTTACCCTCCAAGAATGGATGTCGTTACCGAGCTGGTGGAACCACGAGGATATTGAGGGTGTGGCAGAATCCGTGAAGGTCGTGGGGGAGGTTCGCGGACCGCCTTTGGCGCCCCAACCACGCGAAGACACCGGCGTGGTCCCCGCCAACCTCGGGGCCGGGGCCGTGCTAGTCGATCTCGATGACGCCGAACCGCGAGTCCTTCTGCTCAGGCGTCGCAAGCCGCCCGTCGGGCTCTGGGAGAATCCCGGCGGCATGCTCGAAGTAGGCGAGGACTTTGTGGATTGCGCCCGCCGCGAGTTGTACGAAGAGACCGGTATACCGGCCAGGATCGAAGACGCCTGGTGGGCCAGGGTCGAGCCGTGGCGCGCCCCCGACGATCCGGAGCTTTACGCCGGCGTGGGCTTCCTGGCACGCCATTCCGGAGGTGAGATAGAACCGGAGGCAGAGGCCCACGACGCCTACACGTGGGTTACCGAAACCGGCTGGCGCTCGCTGCGTACCTGGTACACGGAGCAAGAATCCGACGTGCTCTGGAAAGCCATCAGGGAGATGCAACGATGAACGTGCCTGAGGACGAAGTGAACGGGGAATCCCACGCTTCGAAAAATCGGGGTCGAACGCGGCTCTTCGGGGTAGTCTTGCTCGTGGCCGCGGTACTGTTCTGGATGGCGGTCCCGGTTGTGGTGTTGGTCCCTCTTTCGGCCGGGCAGAAAGTCTGGGCGGGCTCGGCCTTTCTGGTCCCGGGAGAGGTGGCCTTCTGGGTCGCGGCCCTGGTGCTCGGGCGTGAGGTGATCCGGCGTTACGGGCGTTTTTTCTACCCCCGCGATTGGTTCGGCAAAGGGCGGGGTTGAACGAGCTCGAGGTTGTACGCAGGATCTCGGCCCTCCTGCCTCCTGCGCCGCCAGAGGTGCTCGTCCCCGTCGGCGACGACTGCGCCGTTTTCGAGATCGGGGACAGCACCTGGGTGGCGGCCTCCGACATGCTCACTTACGGCCACCACTTCAAGGACTGGGCCGCGCCAGAGAGCGTCGGCTACAAGGCCGTCGCGGTCAACGTCTCTGACGTTTCCGCGATGGGGGGAACGCCACGTTTCGTTCTGACCTCGGGCGGAGCGCCAGACCCCGAAACCGCGCTGCGCTGCTTCGAGGGCGTCGCGGAGGCCTGCGAAGAGTTCGGGGTCTACCCGCTCGGGGGCGACACCACCCGCGCCGATGCCCTTACCGTGGACGTGGCGATCCTCGGGGAGCTCGTCACCCGGCCGGTGCTGCGTTCTGGGGCGAAACCGGGCGACCTTCTGGCCGTCACCGGCGAGCTCGGGGCCGGGGCCGCTGGGCTGCTCATTCTAGAACAAAACGTACCCGGGTACGAACGCCTCGTGCGCAGGTACCTCAGGCCGGAACCGAGGCTCGAAGCAGGACGCGTCGCCGCCAACCTCTGCGCGAACGCGATGATGGACCTCTCCGACGGCCTCGCCTCTGACCTACGCCGCGTGTGCGACCGGAGCGGCGTGGGTTCGAGCGTGGACCTCGACCTCCTACCAGTACAGGACGATACTAGAGAACTCGCGCGATCCCTCGGGCACGACCCCGCGGTTCTCGCGGCCACGGGCGGCGAGGACTACGAGCTCCTGATCTCTGCCCCCGGGCGAATCCTCGACGCGCTGGCAGAGAGCATCGGGACGCCGCTTACGGTGATAGGAGAGGTCACGCAAGAGAATGTCGCCTTCAGGCGTGGGGATGAGATCGTTGAAGGGTTATCCGGCTGGGACCACTTCGCCATGTGAGCACGCTCAGGCTTGCGCCACCGCTTGTCGGCATTTCGGCCTTCAGCTTCTCTCGCTGTGTAGATTCTCTACTCGTACCACGCAGCCCTTCGTCATTCCCGTGGAAGCGGGAACCCACTACCACCACGGGGAGGCTCTTGCGCTGTGGCCGACCGCGTCTTGCCTTCGGCATTTGCCCTGATTCGGAATAGAGCTTGATGCCTGATTTCGTGACGACCTTACCCTGCGTTCTCATGGGCCGCGACGCAATTGCGGCCCGCTTCTTTCGCTTTGTAGAGAGCGGCATCAGCCTGCTCCAGCAACTCGCCGGCGCTCGTCGGGTCCCCTTTGGAGAGGGCGGCGACACCGGCGCTGATCGTCACCAACCCCGCGGGGGCGTTGGCCTCGTGTGGTATGTGCAATCCCTCCACCGTCTCCCGGAGATGATCCGCCGTCGAGGCGGCCGCCTGTAGGGTCTGCTCGGGGAGAACGATCAGGAACTCTTCCCCACCGTAGTGGTAGGCCGTGTCCCCACCGCGGCGGTTGCGCGTGATGGTCGCGGCCACCTTTTCGAGAACCCTGTCGCCCGCGGGGTGACCGTAACGGTCGTTGTACTCCTTGAACAGGTCTACGTCGCATAGCGCGACGGCATAGCTGTGCCCGTAGCGGTGCGAGCGCGCCTGCAAGACGTCGAGGTCTTCTTCGAGGCGTAGCCGGTTCCCCAGGTGTGTCAGCGGGTCCTCCCGCGACGCTTCGAAGAGCCTCTCGTTCAGCCTCTCGAGTTGCTCGTTCTGGGCGGCCAGGCGCCTGTGCAACCGCGTCACCCGGTAGGCCGAGGCCAGGCGCACCTGCAGCTCGTCGCGGTCGAGGGGTTTGGAGAGGTAGTCGTCGGCGCCGGCGGCGAGGCCTGCGAGCAGGTGTCCCTTGTCCCCGAGGGACGTCAGGATGATGAAGTAGGTGTAGTCGTCGCGTTTGTCTTCCCTGATGAGGCGGCACAGCGCGGGGCCGTCGATGCCAGGCATCATCCAGTCGCTTATTACGAGGTCAACGCCCGGCGGCGCGTTCCGGTAGAGGTTTAGGGCAGCCTCTCCGTCCTCTGCGGCGAGGCACTCGTGACCGAGCTTCTCCACAGACCGGCGAAGGATGGTGCGCGAGACAGCATCGTCTTCGGCTATCAGAACCCTCAACCCCAGTCACCATGGATCTCGGCCTCGAACGCCCGGTCGACCCGCCCGAACTCCTCCTTGAGCCGTTCGAGCAACCCGAAGCTCTGTGAGAGCTCCCCCGACGCGCCGGCGTCCTCCAACCGCGCGCAGAGGACCGACATACCCCTCGCGCCCATGCTGCCAGAGCTTCCTTTCAGCGTGTGCGCCAGGAGCTCGACGGCTGGCGCGTCGTCGTTCTGTACCGCCTTTTCTAGTGCCGAGAGCCTCGGGCGCGCGTCCTCCAGGAACATGCCTGCTAGCCCGGCCACGATGTCCGTCTCGCCCTCTCCCTGCAGCCCGCGCAGGCCGGAGATCACCTCCCGATCCAGGGTAGTCCCCGCGCGCGACTCGGCGACTTCTGCGCCAGGGACCCGGTAGGCAGGCGTCCCCGAGACCCACTTCCTGAGCACGGCGCCCAGCTCATCCCGGCTCACCGGTTTAGAAACGTAGTCGTCCATGCCAGCCTCGATGGCCTTCTCCCTGTCGCCCTGCATGGCGTTGGCGGTCATAGCGATGATCGGGGTTCTGTGCCTCCTCAGGCCCATCATCATGTTGCGCCGGCCCCGCTGCTCCTCGCAGAGCCTGATCCGGCTGGTGGCCCTGTAGCCGTCCATCCCCGGCATCTGCATGTCCATGAGCACGGCGCCGTAAGTGCCGGCGCCGAGGGCTTCTAAAGCCCCCTTGCCGTTCCCCACGACGTCCGCCTGGTAGCCCAGGTTCTCTAGTATGTACCGGGCGACCTTCTGGTTCACCGGGTTGTCTTCCGCGACAAGCACCCTGTGCGAACCGACCTTCTGCCTCCTCAGGCCGTGGAGGGTGACGGGGCGTTTCTCCTCGGGGTCCGCTCCGCTCATCACGGTGACGAGGGCGTCGTAGAGTTCCGACTGCCTCACGGGCTTGGTCGGAAACGCTTCTATACCGGACTGGCTGGCCTCTTCGCCCTCGCCGCGACGCCCCATCGAGGTCAGCAACACCAGCCGGATCTGGGAGAGCCCAGGGTCGGCATTGATCCTCCTGGCTAGCTCTATGCCGTCCATGCCGGGTATCTGCATGTCCAGAACTGCGAGGTCGTATGGCCCGCTGGCGGAGCGCAACTCTTCGAGGGCTTCAGGACCGCCCTCGACGGCCGTGGTCCGCACGCCCCAGGAGGAGAGCTGCTTCTCGAGGATCATGCGGTTGGGCCGGTTGTCGTCGACCACCAGCGCCCTCCGCCAGGCGAGATCCGGCGCTACATTGAGTGCGGGGCGCACGTACTCGGGTTGTTTCTCGAAGGTCACGGCAAACGAGAAGGTGCTGCCAGAGCCCGGCTCGCTCTCTACGCTCATCTCCCCGCCCATCAGGTTCACAAGCTGTTTGCTGATGGCGAGCCCGAGCCCCGTGCCGCCGTAGCTGCGGGTGGTCGAGGCGTCGGCCTGCGTAAAGGCCAGGAACAGTCGTTGTTGCTGCTCGCGCGAGATGCCGATGCCGGTGTCGGAGACCTCGAAGCGGACCGTGGCGCTCTCTTCGCCTTCCCCGACAAGCTCGACGCGAACTATCACCTCGCCCTCGTCGGTAAACTTGATGGCGTTGCCGAGCAGGTTGGTAAGAACTTGACGCAGGCGGCCCGGGTCGCCGCGCAGCGCCTCGGGGATGTCGTGTTCGACCCTGCTGGCCAGCTCCAGGCCCTTGTCCTGCGCCCGGCCGCCGAGCAGCACTGTCACGTCCTCGACGGTGGAGCGCAGATCTAAATTGATGGTCTCCAGGCGCATCGCGCCGGCCTCTATCTTCGAGAAGTCCAGGATGTCGTTGATGATCATCATGAGGTTCTGCCCGGAGAGGCGTACCGTCTGGGCGAACTCGCGCTGCTCGTCGTTTAGCGGGGTATCCAGAAGCAACTCGGTCATGCCCAGGATGCCGTTCATGGGCGTCCTGATCTCGTGGCTCATGTTGGCCAGAAACTCGCTCTTGGCGCGGTTGGCCCTCTCGGCTTCTTCCCTGGCCTCCTTGAGTTCCCTCTCGTGCTGCTTGCGCCCCGTGATGTCGGACATGGAGCCGATCATGCGCGTTGGCGTGCCTCTCGCATCGCGCACCACGTAAGCGCGGTCAACGACGGTTGAGTACGCGCCGTCGGCGCGCCTGAAACGGTACTCCCCCGACCACACCTCCCCACCGCCTTCGAAAACCGTATTG
This sequence comes from Rubrobacter sp., assembly GCA_036520255.1. Lineage (GTDB taxonomy): Bacteria > Actinomycetota > Rubrobacteria > Rubrobacterales > Rubrobacteraceae > Rubrobacter_D. The sequence goes on from DATDKB010000123.1 coordinate 9,557, forward strand.
ACGCTCGCCAGTATCCTCCCCCTGTCCCCAGGATGAATATGCTCCTCCCACCAGGCGGTGCTGGTTCTCTGTTCCGGGGGATAGCCGAACATGGTCTCGACAGCCCCGTTCCAGGTCTGCTCGTCGGCCAGGATGTCGCTGTCCCAGATCGTCTCGTCGGTGGCCCTGGCGACGAGGCGGTAGCGCTCCTCGCTCTTTCTGAGAGCCTCCCCGGCCTTCTTGGCCTCCGTGATGTCGAGCATGAACCCCTGCCAGAAGCGCGACCCCGTCACCTCGTCCTCGACCACGACCGACTCGTTGCGCACCCAGACCGTGTGCCCGTCACGGTGGAGTACGCGGTACTCCGTCGTGACGACCTCGCCGGGCTGGGCCGGACGCTCGTCCTCGGACTGCATCCTCCCGCGGTCCTCGGGGTGAACCATGCGCCACCTGAGATCCGGGTCCCTGCAGTCCTCCGGAGAATAGCCCGTTAGGGTCTCGAGTCTGGGGCTCATGTACATCGCGGAATCCGGACCCCCTATCTCCTGCAGATATACGACCGCGGGAACCTTCTCGACCAGCGCGCGGTACCTGTGCTCGGCCTCCCTGAGCTTTCTTTCGGTACGCTTGCGATCCGTGATGTCCCGCACGGCGGTAACCCTGACGGCGCGACCTCGGTACCCGGAACTCTTCCCCCTTATCTCCGCGTCGAAGGTAGTCCCGTCTTTCCTGAGGGCGACGGCCTCGTACGGCTCGGCCGAGCCGGTAGAGATATGCCGTGTTACCGCCTCGCGAGATTCGGGCGCCACGAAATCCATCGCGGGCATGCCGACGACTTCAGACGCCCCATAACCGAACATCTCGCTAAAGGGCTTATTGACCTCGAGGACCCTTCCGCCCTCGCTCAGGGCTATCCCCTCGAACGTGGTGTCTGAGAGACCCCGAAAACCTTCTTCGCCGTCCCTCTTCGTGCCCGAATCCCCGACACCCATTCTTCCACCAGCCCTACAAACCCGTCACGTTCTACCCTCTGGGTACGTCGTCGGCGACTGCCGAGATGCCTCGCAATCCCCTACGACAGGAATTATGCCCTCGACCCTCGTAGGGAGGGTTCGCGAACCGTCCTTCTCGCGAACCGTCCCTATTACGCGCGCGGCAGGTGCACGGTGAAGGTAGACCCGTCGTTCGGGGTGCTCTCGACGGTGACCCGTCCGCCGTGGTTCTGGGCCACGTGCCGCACTATCGACAGGCCCAGCCCCGTCCCGCCGGTGGCCTTCGAGCGCGCCTTGTCCACGCGGTAGAAGCGCTCGAAGATGCGTGGGATCTTACCCTCTGGTATGCCGATGCCTGTATCGGAGATGCTCACGATTATCTCCGAGCCCTCAGAGCCCCCGACCACCTCGACCCGCCCACCGGGCGCCGTGTATTTGACGGCATTATCCACAAGATTAGTGAACATGGAGGTGAGTTGGGTTTCGTCGCCGTAGACGGTGTACCGGGCGGCTTTACCGAAGCGCTTCCACTGCAGGGTGATGTCTTTCTGGCGGGCGACGCGGCGCATGCGGGCGAGCACGCTCATCAGTACGCCGCGCACGTCTACGAGGGTGGGGTAGTCGGTACTTTCCTGGCTTTCGAGGCGTGCCAGGTCGAGGAGGTCCGTTATGAGGTGGGCGAGCCTCTCGGTCTCCTGCCTGAGTTGCGCGGCGAACAGGCGTGCCTGGATAGGGTCTTCGTCGAGGGTTTCTTCCAGGCTTTCTGCCAGCAGTTTCAGGCTCGTCGCCGGGGTCTTCAGTTCGTGGGAGACGTTCGCGACGAAGTCGCGCCGGATCTTGTTGACCCTCTGGAGTTCGTTGGGATTGACGGGCGGGGTGCCGTTTCGTCTCTCCAGGGTCTACTCCCGGTGGTCTGGCAGGGATTCGGCGGGGCGTCTCGGCTTCGGCTCGAAGCGGTAGCCGAGGCCGCGGGCGGTGTGGACGTACTCGTAGACCGAATTGTGCTCCAGCGCGGCCCGGATCCTGCGTATGTGCACGTCTATGGTGCGGGAGGAGCCAACGCCCGCGTGTCCCCAAACCTCTTTCGCCAGTTCCTCGCGGCTCCTCAGCTCGCCCGGGGTCGAGGCCAAAGCGGCGAGCAATTCGAACTCCTTCAGGCGCAGCTCAAGCGGCTCCCCCCCGGCATGGGCCGTAAAGTTTTTCGTGTCCAGCTGCAGGTCTCCGGCTTCGATCACTTTGCCCCTGGCGCCCGTCTCGCTGCGTTTCAGGTTTGCGTTGATGCGGGCGAGGAGCTCCCTCATGCCGAAAGGCTTGGTCACGTAGTCGTCGGCGCCCGCCTCGAAGCCGCGGACCTT
>DATDKB010000124.1:0-38168 GCA_036520255.1 Rubrobacter sp.
TCCTTCGGGTAGTAGCGGTCCAGGATCACCTCGTAAGACCTCATCCTCACATCGGCGGGGATGTCTTCGGAGCGGGTCTCGCCGACGAGCGGGTTAAGGAGCAGGCCGTCTACGATCTCGAGCGCGCTCTTCTGGATGTACTCGTGCGAGCGGTGGACGGGGTTGCGGGTCTGGAAACCGACTACCCGCTTCCAGCCCTTCTCCGCGAAAACCTTGCGCAGCTCACGCGGGCCGTAGTGGTACTCCGGAAAAGGCTTCGGGTTCGGGTCGTCAACCAGGAGCGTCACCTCGCCGCCGAGGAGCACGTCCTTCTGGCGGTAGACGGCGGCGACGCCAGGGTGCTCCGCGTTCGTGGTGCCGAAGACCTCCTGGGCCTCGTGCTCCTTGTCGTAGGAGTAGCGGTCCTCGACGATCATGGTCGCCAGGATACGGCCTGCGGCGTCGGTGAGGGCAATCTCCTCGCCGACCCTAATGTCGTTCGCCTCCTCCTCGCTCACGGGGAGCGTGATCGGCAGGCTCCACACCAGGCCGTTCTTGAGGCGCATCGTCTCGACGACGCTCTCGTAGTCCTCGCTGACCATAAAGCCCGTAAGGGGGGAGAAGACGCCCGTCGAGATCATCTCCAGGTCAGAGAGCGCCCTCGGGCCGAGGACGATCTTCGTAAGCCCATCCGCCTTGCTCAGCAGTTCGTCGCGCTGCTCCTCAGGGGCCATTCGGTCTACCAGTTCGCCGCCGTGCGGCTCGATGGTCTTAAACTCGGTGCTGACGTTCATAGTTCTACCTCCGCGAGAATAGTGGCCTTTGTGGACAGGAGCCTACGCAACGAGCGGCCAGCGAGGCCGACCGCGCAGTGATTCCAGGGACGTTCGCCGACCACCCAGAGCCTGAACTCGCCTGCGTAACCGCGCGAGATCTCCACGAACCGGTCGTAGTTCATGCCAGCCTCTTCCAGAGTGGTTTCCCACTCTTCCCACAGGAGGTCCGAGACGAAGGTGGCGTCCTCGATGACGCGACTTCCCTCCTCGGGCGATTCCTCCAGGAGGGCGCGCGTCTCGGCCTTCAGGTCCTTCGGCTCATCCGGCACAGGAAGACTCTTTGTGGCGCGTTCCAACTAGTACCTCACCGCTTCGTGCTCGACCGGGGCGCGGTCCGTCCCAGCGTAGTCGTTCAGGTGCTCCTCGTAGTCTACGAAGAGCGGGGCGTCGGGGTCGAAGGCCCGCTTGAGACTGTTGAAAGCCACCCTCTTGTCCAAACCGTCTAGCTTATCCAAAGCCTGCGGCTTGTCAAGGGGACGTAGCTCGAGGCGGTCCCTGACGCTGTCGAAGGCGGTGAGTCCTTCCTCACTCCGGACGAGCACGCTGGAGTAGCCGTCCGCGCTCCCGACGCTCCCGACCGAGATGTCGGCGGCATGGCCCATAAAGTCCGCGCACTCGTCGCAGCCCTTCAAAGCGGCGCCGTGGAAGTCCCGGATCGGCTCCTCGAAAATGCTTTCGCCTTGGAGGTCTTGCACGATCATCTTTCCGTGGATGATGTCGACGCGGCCCACGTTGTCGAGGTCGACGTTCCTTTTGTACCTGATCTCCTCCAGCATCAACTTCTCGTAGTTGAAGCTCTTGGTGCAGAGCAGGGCTATCGTGAGTGTTATGGCCTCGACCTTGGAGGAGCCCCACGTCCAGGGTCTCGCCTGCATCGCTTTGATGCCCTCGATCTCACACGGTGTTCCCACGACCGCGATCCTCGGGTTCGGTGGCAGATCGTAGTCCTTGAAGTCCACGTGCCCAAGCGCGAGCGTCTGGTTGTAGAAGCTGCCCGCGCACCCGCGGACCTCCTCCGGCGTAGTCGCCAGGAAAGCCTCGCCCTTCCAGCGCTCCGTCTCGCTCTCGCGCGCCAGCAGGGCGCCGTCGATCTCACCTTCTTCCAGGAGCGAGATGAGGAGCGCGCTCACGAACCCTCCGTCCTGCACGCCCTCAATTCTCTGATTGACCCGCGCCGTGTAGCTCTCTTCGACGCGCCCGATGCCCTCGACACTCTCACCGGCGGAGCCGCCCGTGATCTTCCAGGTCGACTCGTACTGTAACCCGCCGCGCGGGCAAAAATCCCAGCATAGCGAGCAACCCGTGCACATCTTGACGAGCTCGGGTAGGTCATCGTTGCCTATACCAATGGAGTCCGTTGGACACGCCGCGACGCACACGCCGCACTGCACGCAGCGATCCGCGTCGATGACCGCTTTCTCCAGGTCCCAGAACCAGACCTTGCCGGGGGCCTCTTCGATATCGTTCATCATGTCGCGGATGTCGAAGCCGGCCATTACGCGGACACCCCGCTCCGGCCCGGCTTCCTCAAGGTCTCGCGCAACTCGGCGTTCCTCTTCCGCCTGGCCCACTCGTGGAAGCGCTCGCCCTCGCGCCGCTCCTCTTCGAATCGCTCGAAGACGGCGACAAGCGCGTCGGGAACCTCGTCCGTCGGCTTCGCGCCCTCCACCCAGTCGATAAACGCGGCATCCTTGCCGAGCGAGCCGCCGAGGCCTATGTCCACGCCTTCGACGATTGCATCTCTCGTCTTCGCGGTCTCGCCGCGGAAGCCTATGTCCCCGATCTGGGGCTGCGCGCAGGAGGCCGAGCAGCCGGAAAAGTGCATCCTGACAGCCTCCTGGCCAATGTCTCCGACCCGCTCGTCCATCTGGCGGGCCCATTCCACCGCCCTGACCTTGGTCTCGACGATGCCGAAGCGGCAGAACTCGCTCCCCGTGCACGCCACGACGCCGCGCTCGAAAGCCCCTGGATTGGGCGAATACCGTTCGAGAAGCGGCTCGGAGAGCAGGTCGTCGAGGCGCTCCTCGGGAACACCCGTGATGACGAGGTTCTGGTCCGTGGCGAGTCGGACCCCATCCCCGTACTCCGCCGCGAGCCTGCCCGCCTCCCCGAATTGCTCGCCGCTCATCCTTCCGACGGGCACGTTGAGGCCAACGTAATAAAGGGCGGTTCGCGAACCCTCCTTACGGTGGTCCCCCTTCTGGGGGTGGACGCCGATGTGGTCGCCACGGTACCTCTTGGTGAGGTCTTCGCCTGCGGGCTCCAGGTCTACCGAGACGCGTTTGGCCAGTTCTTCGCGGAAGCCTTCGGGACCGAGTTCCTGGACCAGGTAGCGCATCCTCGCGGTCCAGCGGTTCTCCCTGTTGCCGAGCTCGCCGAAGACTTGGGCTATGCCGCGTGTGATCTCCACGGCCTCCTCGGGCCTGACGAAGACGTCGATGTCTGAGGCCATCCTCGGGCCGTCGGAGAGCCCGCCGCCGACGCGCACGTTGAAGCCCAGCGTGCTGTCCTCCAGACGGGCGGGGAGCATGCCCACGTCGTTGATCTCGGCCTGCGCGCAATCTTCCAGGCATCCCGTGACGCTGATCTTGAACTTACGGGGCAAATTAGCGTACTCGCGGTTGCCGGTGAAGTACGCGCTTATCGCCTGCGCCACCGGAAAGGCGTCGATAACCTCATCGTGATCCAGGCCGGAGACGGGGCAACACAGGACGTTGCGGGCCGAATCGCCGCAGGCCTGCAAGGTAGTGATGCCAGCCCCTTCCAGGCGGCGCCAGATCTCCGGTATATCCTTCATCCTGAGCCAGTGCATCTGCACGTCCTGGCGCGTGGTCAGGTCGAGGAAATTGTTGCCGAAGTGCGGGTTGGGGATGGGACCACGGGCGAAGTCGGTCGCTATCTTCCCGATGACCTCCGTCTGCTCCGGCGTCAGGACGCCACCGGGGATCTTGACCCGCATCATGAAGGCGTCGCCGCCCTGCTTTTGCGGGTAGATGCCCACCCATTTCAGCCGCTCGACCTCGCCTGGGACCTCGTCCATCGCCGCGAGGTCCTTCGAGTATTTATCTATGATTGCCTGGCGCACCTCCAGGGGATGGCGCGCCTGTTTGATCCGCTCGACCTTGTTGAGGGTCTGGTCTTCCCTAAGGAATCTCATGTTGTCTAAACCTTTTGGAGAGAAGTATCTTGCTTCAGGCGCCCGCGCGGCTGACCTGTCCGTCCTCGAAGTGGATGCCGCACTCGGTCTTGTCCAGCCCGGCCCACCGGCCCGCCCTGGCGTCCTCATCGTCGTGAACCGGCCTGGTCTGCGGCTCGCAGCCGATGCTCTTGTAGCCCTGGTGCAATAGCGGGTTGACGGGGACGTCGTGCGCCCTCACGTAGTCCCACACTTGCGCCTCGGTCCAGTGCGGCATGGGCGCTATCTTGGCCGCCCCGTAGCGTTCCTCCCAGGCGACGACCTGCGTGCCCTCCCTCTGTGGGGTCTGCTCCCTGCGGATGCCCGTCATCCAGGCGTCGTATCGGGTCAGGGCCTTCTGGAGGGGTTCGATCTTCCGGATCTGGCAGCACAGGTTCGGGGTGCAGGTGCGCATCTGCTCACCGTAGCACTCGACCTGCTCCTCTATAGTCATCTCGGGCCGCAAGACCTCGACGGGCAGCTTGTAGCGCCGCATAACCTCTTCGCGGAACTCGGCGGTCTCTTTGAATATAAAGCCCGTGTCGATGGTCAGAACGGTAACCTTGTCGGTGACCTTGGAGATCATGTCCAGAAGCGCCATTCCCTCGCCCCCGCCGAACGAAGCCGAGAGCGCCAGGCCCTCAGCGTAGGTCTCGACCGCCCACGCTATGACCTCCCGCGGGTCGGAACCCTCCAGGAGCTCGGACTCCCGTGCCAGCGCCTCCAGGCCCGGCAAAATTCTGTCGTTACGCTTGGAACGCAGGGATTCGTGCAACGCGCCATCCTCCAATGTAATAGTGGAATAAAAAGTCGGGGCCCAGATCAGACGCACACACTACATCGCGCGCCCGTGCGAAGGGCTAATGAAATTCGCCCCGTCGCAAAACCCTGCGTGCCGTGTAACTCCATGCGCCGGATACTAAGCGCCAAGTCGCAATACGTCAACAAAATTCCGATAAATTTCATCGGGATTAAATAAATTCCGTTCTCCATGGGCAGAGGAAGCCCCCGCGGCGGGCTACCTTTCGGGGGTCGCGTCCTTCAGTCCTGGGTCGACGCCGCCGCGCTTTATGGCGCGTCCGTAGAGCAGGAGGGTCGGCGATAGGATCAGGGCTGCGGCGGTGAGGGCCTGTCTGACGCCGAAGATGTTGCCGATGGCGCCGATCGCCGGGCCCGCCGAGGCTTCGCCCAGGGCGCCGGCCTGACTGCTCATCGAGATCACGGTCGCCCGCACGGATGGATCGAGGCCCTCGTTCAGCCAGGTCAGATAGACCGGTTCGGCGACCCTGCGGACCAGCGTCACGAACCAGAACGCCCCGAGCGTGAGCCCGAAGCTCCCGGCCAGCGCAAAGGCGAACATCCCTACGATGGTGAGGAAATCCAGGACGAGCAAGAGCCGCGCGGCGACGGCTGGGTTGCCCACGTCCAGCCCGCGGGCCACAACGCTGGCGGCGAGGTAGCTGAGGACGAGGCCCCCGGCCCCGATCACACCGAACCACACCACCGGTTCAAGGCCCCCTATGCTCGGCAGCCCCACCACGTCCAGAAACTGCTTGGGGTTGAGCCGGTCGAACCCTTCCTGGGACATGCCTGAGAAGAGGGCGGCTGCCAGAAGGATGAGAAGGATGGGTTTCGAGCGGACCAGCCGGACGCCGCCGCGCGCCGTGGCGGTAGCGTGCTCTATCGAGGAGCGCCCATCGCGCGGGGAGGGCCTGAAGTTGCGCTCAGGCATCGTGAAGATGAGCGTCAGGCCGAGCGCGATGGTCAGGGCACCGCCGATGACGAGCGGCAGGTTCAGGGCGACGAGGCCAAGGAGCACGCCCACGGGTATCCCGACGAAGGAACCCAAATAGTCGGCCTGCTCTCCGCGAATGTACACCCTTCCCAGGTCGCGGTCGGCGGCCTCATCCGCGACCCAGGCTTCCAGAGCCCCGCTGATAAACGTGTACCCGACCCCCCACACGGCCTGGGCGGCGAGAACCGCAACGAACGTAGCGATCGTGCCCTCAAGGGCGAACCCCGACCCCATGAGCACGCAGCCCGTAATAACGGACCGTCGACGGCCGAAAGTGTCAGCATACACCCCGGTCGGCACCTCGAAGACGAAGACGGCGACCTCCAGCGCCGTCCCCAGGAGCACCAGCCGCAGAGGGTCGAGGCCAACGACCTCGATCCTGTACACGGACGCCACGGTGGCCCACATCGTCATGAACAACGCGGAAGCTACCTTGATGCCAAGATAGATCGGATATGCTCTCAAACCGTTCACTTCAATTCCGCTTTTTCCGTAAGAGCGCCGGTCATGCCCACATCACGGTGAAGGATGTAATTCTCCGAAAAGGCGTCCCGATCTCTACAGAGGCGAAGTCCGCATGGCCCGCGACGGCCTTCGGAATCGAACACTGCTGAGGTACGGCAGGAGCGGGAACCGCGAACCTTACGGTCCTTCTGTTCGGTCTCTGCCGCTTAGAAAGAGATTAGCACGCCCCGATCGTACCCCAACCCCCGCAACGCCGTCAAGGAGCCAAAAAGCCTGCGAAGCAGGCGTGCTGATAGGGCGCCAACGGCGCCGTGCTTCACCGAAACATGTCCCTTTCGGGCGGCATGAGCATCTCTCTGGCGCTACCGGAAGCCGGCGTGTAAGAGTAGCCTCGCACTATGGCCAGGGGAATCCCGTCGGTCTTGCCCATTACAAGCTCGGCCGCCGCGGCGAGCTCGTCGGCGACGGCGAGGACGCTCGCCTCCATCGGGTAGCCGTGCGGGTCGTTCAGGCCCCTGTAGTCCGCGACGGGGTCCATTCCTGCTATGCCGATGGCGACATCCGTTATGCCGTGGCGCCAGGCCCGCCCGAAAGAGTCCGAGATGACGACCGCAGCCTCGACACCCGGAACCCTGGCGAGGGCGTCACGGAGCCTTGCCGCGGAGGCGTCGGGGTCGACGGGAAGCAGGCAGACGGTGTCGTCGTCGGGGACGTTCGAGGCGTCAACGCCGGCGTTGGCGCAGACGAATCCGTGGTGGGTCTCGGAGATCACGAGGCCGCGGTCCATGCGCACGATGCGCCGGCTCTCCCTGAAGACCACCTCGATCTGGCGAGGGTCCTTCCCGTAGCGGGTCGCGTAACCCTTCGCGAGCGCGGAAGGTTCGATCGTTTGAAGGTCGACCAGACGGCCCTCGGCTTTGCTGACGATCTTGTGCGTCACAACGAGGACGTCGCCCGAGCGCACGTCGCCGGCTACGGCGGCAGGGATCATACGGTTCAAGTCGTCGCCGGGACGGACCTCGGGGAAGCCTTCGACCCCGAGTACCTCCAACCCCTTCACGGGCGCGCCGCCCCACTCTTCTTTAGACGCGCCAGATCCCCCACAGTATCGAGGTCGAAGGCGAGATGAGACCGCTCGCACACTCTCACGTCGAGGCAACGCCCGCGGGCAGCTTCGAGGTGCGCCTCGAAGCTGTCGGGACCGAAGGCGAAGGGCAAAGCGTCGGGGGGGTGGACCAAAAGCGCGTTCGTGCCGGAGCGCGCCCCATCCGGGGCGATAACCACCGACTGGCCCTCTACCGCCTCAAGCACCGCTCGCACGTCTTCGGCTTCGAGGAGCGGCAGGTCTGCGGGGAAGACGAGCAGCGTGGATGCGCCGAGTTCGAGGGCCCTGCGGCGTCCTTCTTCGAGCGCGGGGTTGAGCCCGCGGCTCTCCTGGAGGAGGGGCGTCGCGCCACGCCCCTGCGCCTCGCCCAGAACGATCCTGTCGGGGCTCACCACGCAGACGTCCTCGACCCCTGCCTCTTTGATGGCGGCAATGACGCGGCCCATCATGTACAGGGTGAGCCCCGCCCTGGCACCGGGGTCCAGGATCGGGGCGAGCCGGCTCTTTGTCCCCCGCAGCTCCTTAACCGGAACGACCGCGGACACACCGCCCTCCACGCTCAACGCGCCACCATCCCCACGCCGAACTCCAGCGTCTCCGAAGCGAGACGCGCCCGGTCACCAGCCTCGCGCATCACCGAATCGGTTACTAGAACGCGCATCCCGATGGCCTCGATGCCGGCCCGGTCGTCGTCATCGACCGTGTCAACGACCATCCCATCCACCAAACCGGCGTATATCGCGGCCACGCCCGCAGACGAGACCTCGTGACCGAGCGAGAGGAGCATTTTGTCCGCGGGGCCTTTAAGTGCCCGGCCGCCGACGATCGGGCTGACAGCCACCTTCGGGGCACGGGAGAGAGCCAGGGCCTTCCGCATGCCAGGCAGCGCCAGGATCGGGCCGATGCTCACGACCGGGTTCGAAGGACAGAAGATGATGGCGTCCGCGCCGGAGATCGCCGCGAGCACCGCTTCCGTTGGCCCCGCATCCTCGATGCCCCGAAGCTCGACCCCGAGTACCTCGTCCTTCTGCCCACGGCGCACGAAGTACTCCTGGAACTCGAGGCGGCCTTCAGGGGTATCGAGCATCGTCGAGACGGGATCGTCGGTCATCGGCAACACGGCGCTCGCGAGGTCCAGGGCGCCGGAGAGCCTGTCCGTGATCTCGGTCAGCGTCTCTCCCGAGCGCAGGCGATCCGTCCTGAGCACGTGGGTCGCGAGGTCCCTGTCACCGAGCTTGAACCAGGTGTTCTCGCCGTAGCGCCCGAGCATGTTCAGGGTCTCGAAGGACTCGTCGACGATACCCCACCCGGTCTCGGGGTTGGCGATGCCGGCGAGCGTGTACATGACCGTGTCGAGGTCGGGGCAGATGTGGAGTCCCCAGAGGTCGAAGTCGTCGGCCGTGTTCACGACCACCGTGAGGTCCCCCGCCGGCAGCACGTCTTGCAGGCCCGCGGCGAGCTTCGCGCCGCCGACGCCTCCGGCGAGCGCCACGACCTTCATCGCACCCCCGGCATGGAAGGCCCTCGTATTTCGAGGGCGTAGGTCGTGAGGGCGAGCGCGCTGAGGGCGTCCGTGATCCTACCGTCCAACACCATGGCTACCGCCTCGCGCAGGGGAACGCGCCGCACGCCGATGACCTCGGTCCCTTCTGGCTGCTGCTCGCCCGGTATGAGGTCCGTGGCAAGAAACCACACGGCGTACTCGTCGGCCACGGAGTTGGAGAGGTACGCCTCACCTAGCCTGTGCCAGCTTTCTGCTTCGAGGCCCGTCTCCTCCCTCAGCTCGCGCTGGGCCGCCTGCAGGGGTTCCTCGTCCTCAGGACAGCCGCCTTCGGGTATCTCCCAAGAGTAGCGTGCCAGCGGGTAGCGATACTGGCCGACGAGGTAGACGTGATCGTCTTCCACGGGCAGGACGCCGACGGCGGTGTTCTTGTAGTGAACGACGCCGTAGATGCCAGGCTCGCCGTCGGGCCTTATGACGCTGTCCTCACGGACCGAAATCCAGGGGTTCTCGTACACCCGCCTCGAACCGAGCGTCCGCCACGGGTTCCCCGACTGTTCTTGCCTCAAGATCTCTCCAGACTAGTGGCTTCTTGCCGGGCACCGCCGACCCAGTTTCCGGGCTGCTATCTTAGCACCGCGGTCGGTCCGGCTTTCAGGAGCGCGGTTGCTTTTTGGCCCAAATGCTCTCTGTGATTTCATAGCGATACTCGTCGCTTGAGGAGCCCTTGAAATTGTCCGCATCCTCTAGAAAAGCGACGCGTTCGAAGCCCAGGGACTCGACGAGGGCTATGGAGGCGACGTTACGCGTGTCGATCTCCGCCGCGACCACGTCCATACGGTAGTCCTGGAAAAGGTGCTCGAGCAGGCGCCCGCAGGCCTCCGCGGCGAAACCCCGCCGCTGGTACGGCACGAAGACCATGTAGGCAATGAAGGCCGGCGGCTTTTCTTCTATCGTTGCCTCAAGCGTACCCGCGTAGTCGCCTGAGGTCCGCCCGCGCACCGCCCAGTTCAGCCACGCCTCTCGCCCGTCGGTGGAACGCCGCCCGGACAGAAATTCGTAGCGATCCTCCAACGCCCCAAGCGACGCTGGAGGGTCCTGGGGGATGAACCGGTATAATTGTTCGTCCTGCAAACCTTCGTACAGTAGGGAGGCGTGGGCGGGTAGAATCGGCTCCAGCAATAGCCGGGACGTCTCGAGACTGGCTTCCGGCGCCACGAGGTGTATCTCGTCGGACATCTGACACCTCTTCCTGTTCATAAGAGAACGAGCCTGCGTCTGTAGCGTTTGTGATCGTAGCATTGTGGGAGATCAATCTGTCTCGCCCTTGGCCATCAGCCTGCCTGAAAAGCCGCTTCGGGCTAGAATGTGTTCCTGGCAGATGGTCTCGCTTTGTCCCGAGCGTTGGAGGGGTACCATGATCGAGTTCGCTACCACCTCGTTCCGCTTGTTTCGCAGCATGGCCAGCGCCTGGAGACGAGACCTCCAGTTTCGCTCTCTGCTGGTTCACTCGCTCATCACGCTCTCCGACGGAAGCGTCTTCTACAGCGCTGTTGAGGGATGGAGCGTGGTGGATGCCTCTACTTCAGCGTCACAACGCTCACCACCGTGGGCCTGGGCGTCCTCTCGCTCGAGACCACGATAGAAGACCTTCACGATGGTCTACATCTTCGCCGGTCTCAGCATCATTCTGGGGTTTATAGACGCCGTGTCGCAAGAGACCTGGGGCCGCAGGAGGAGGAAGCGGCGGCACACCAGTGACGCAGGTCAGGACGACAAAGAGGAGAGCTGCGGCTAGACGCCGGTGCCCTACTCATCGTATCGACTCCTTGCAGGCGGTTTCTTGTCGAGGTTTTCGTAAGTAGGCGGGGAACATGCCGAGTCACTAGAGACGGGGGTTGCTCGTTGCACACGGGCGGGAGAATGAAGATCCTGGTCGCGGGGCCGTTCGACGATCCCGAAGACGGCTTCGGGCTGCAGCAGGCCGTGCTTGAGGAGGTCGCGGCGGGCAAACGCGAGGCCACAGCCCTGATCTGGACCTCCTCGCGCTACGTCGGGGCGACGAGGCAGGAGACGCGCCTCTCCGGCTTCGCGGCGGCGACGGGGGCGGCTGCGGAGCACGGCTTCCCCGTGCTGGTGCGGAACTCCGGCGGGGGCACCGTCGCTGCGAACAGGGGTTCTCTGTCGTACTCGCTAACCCTACCCGTTGAGGATCTGCGCCACGGCCTCTACGAGCGCTACGCGGGGGGCCTGGACCTGATCTCCTCAGCACTCCGGCGCGTTGGGGTCGAGGCGGAGCGCGGCGAGGTCGAGGGCGAGTTCTGCCCGGGCACCTACTCCGTCCGCTCGGGCGGCCCACAGGGCGTCAAGCATGCCGGCCTGGCCCAAAGGGTCACACGCCGCGCCGCGCGCCTCGAAGCCCTCATCCTGGTCTCGCAGACGGATGAGGTCAGGACGGTTCTGGAGCGCTTCTACAACCTTCTCGGGCTGCCGTTGCGACCGGGGAGCGTGGGGGATCTGCCGGTGGACGTTCCGACGGTGATCCAGGCGCTCTCGAAGGAGGTTCGCGCACGGTATACGGCCTCGGAAGGCAGGATAGGCGAGAAGACCATGGACCGGGTGCGAGCGTCGCGGGGCGAATGGCGCATTATTCCTGATTCGGGTACCTCGTTATAGGGTAAATCTCGCTCTATGGAGTACGTGTTCAACGCGTTTGTGACGCTGCTTGTGGTCATCGACCCGCTGGGTCTCGCCCCAATCTTCGGCGCCCTCACGCAGGGCTTCTCGGAGAAGCAGAAACGCGAGTCGGCGATCAGGGGCGCGCTGCTCGGCTCCCTTATCCTGTTCGTATTCGCCCTCGCCGGCGACGTGTTGCTCGACGCGCTCGGGATCGGGCTTCCGGCTTTCCGGATCGCCGGCGGCCTGCTGCTCTTCCTGCTCTCGCTCGACATGGTCTTCGCCAGGCCCTCGGGGATGCGCGCCGCGACCGTGCGTGAACAGGAGGAGGAAGAGTACCAGCAGGACATCTCCGTTTTCCCGCTGGCCATCCCGCTTCTCGCTGGTCCAGGTGGCATCACCACTGTCCTCCTGTTCACGGGCGGCAGCACTGTCGGCCAGGTGGCGTTGTTCATGGTGGTGCTCCTTGTGGTCCTGCTTCTCACCCTTGGTTCCCTGCTGCTCGCGCCGCGCGTCATGCGGCTCCTGGGGGAGACGGGCGCCAACGTGCTCTCGCGCGTGCTCGGCGTGCTGCTAGCCGCCCTAGCCGTCCAGTTCGTGATCGACGGCCTTCAGACGAGCCTCGCCTGAAGGCCGGATATACTCTCCTTCATGTCGGGCACACCCATCGTGATAGTCGGCGGGGCCACCAGGTGGCCCTCTAGTTACCGCAACTTCGCAAACGCGCTACAGGAGATCTCCGGCTGCGAGGTTCATATAGTCCCCACTACGCCCCTGGACTGGACCGTAGGATACCTCCGGGGCTTCGGGCAACTGGTCTTCGAAGTCGCGAGCACAGTGGACGGGGCACTCCTGGATAGCGAGGCTAAGAAGGTAGTCCTCGTGGGTCACTCCGCGGGCGGGCTCGCCTGCAGGGTATTCATCGGGGGGGATCCCCCGTACGGCGGCCGGCGCTACTCCGGACACAGGCGGGTGGAGCGTCTGATCACCCTCGGCACCCCGCATGCTGTGAGGGACACGAAGCGCCTCGCCCCCATCGCCCGCGTAAACGATCTCTTCCCCGGTGCCCTGCACGCGGACGCCGGCCTGCGCTACCTCTCAGTCGCGGGAGACGCCGCAAACGGCGCCTCTTCAGAGAAGGTTCGCAAACGCTACGAGCGTTTCGTCGCGGACGGGAGGGTGGGCGGGGACGGCGTCGTGCCCCTCGAGGCTGCCTTGCTTCCCGGCTCGGAGGACATCGTCGTCGACGGGGTCTATCACAACCGGCGCATGGGTCTCTGGTACGGGTCGGACAGAGAGACGGTCATGCGCTGGTGGCCGGGAGGGTTGCGTGAGGGTAGCGGTCTCCAGGAGATCCGGTCCGGCGGAAGGGGTGAGGATGCCGGCTGACAGCGCCAGCGAGAAGGGATATTCCTGGGAGGTAATGGGCGCGAACGCTGACGCCTTGCGGGGCGCGATGAGCCACTTCCCGACCGGCGTGACGGTGGTCACGAGCGGGAAGGAGGAGAACGTCGAGGGCATGACGGCGAACGCGGTGATCTCGGTCTCCCTCGACCCGCTGCTCTTCCTGGTGAGCGTCCACAAAGTCGCGCGCATCAACCCGCGCATCAAGAAGGAGGGCTACTTCGCGATCAACCTCCTGGCGGACGACCAGGAGGGACTGAGCAGGCTGTTCGCCTCGCCCGAGCGATCCAGCGGCCTTCCGGCGCTCCACTCCCTGGGCGGCGGCTACGGCTCGACGGGAGCGCCGCTCGCGGCCGGCGCCCTGGCGGCGATCGAGTGCGAGCTGGAGGACACCTACTACGGTGGCGACCACGACCTGTTTTTGGGCAGGGTCGTCGGGGTGCGTCTGGGCGACACGCGCAAAGGTCCCCTGATCTTCCACGAGGGCGCCTACCCCACCCTGAGATCGCCCTCGCGCCCCGAAGAGTCCGGCGCTTTCGTCGACTCCGTCAGGGGCTTCGACGCCCGCCTGAACCGCGTGCGCAACAGGAGGAGTCGCTAGTTGTTCAACCGGGAGCTGCTCTCCATTGTCCGTCCTCTCCCCGTGGATAAGGCGGGTCTCGTCTACGTCGAGGGCAGCGAGGAAGACGTCATGATCCAAGGCGGCACAGCCCGCTCACAAGCGACGGGCGAGACCTACGAGGTCAAGCATGGCTACCTGGACCTGCTGAAATCCCACGTCGGGGCGGATAGCATCGCCAACCTCACCAACTTCCTTCCCGGCGCGGGACGCGGCTACGAACCCCTCTGGCGCGTCCGTTCCTTGAGGCTGCTTACTGGGGAACCTTTTCCGAACGAGAGGGAACTGGGGATCATCAAAGATCTAATCCGCCCCGTTCCCGATGGCCGTTACCTCGACCTGGGTTGTTCCGCGGGCCTCTACACCCGCAGCCTAGCCCGGGACCTGGACGCCGACGTCGTCGGCATAGACATCGCCCCCTCCATGCTACGCGAGGCCGACCGCCGCGCCCGCCTGACCGGGACGAAGCCGTCTTTCGTCCGGGCCAACGCCCAGAATCTCCCCTTCTTCGACGGTGCTTTCTCCGGAGCAGTCTGCGGCGGCTCGCTCAACGAGTTCGGCAACCCCGCACGGGTCCTGAGAGAGACGCACCGCGTCCTCGAAAGCGGAGGCCGGCTCGCCATCATGGGCATCCTGCGCGCGAGCACGCGGCGCGGACGCCGCCTTCAGCGCTTCCTCTCTACCGGCGGCATAAGGTTCTTCGACCCCGACGAGCTGAGTAGTATCCTCGACCATGCGGGCTTCGAGCCGGACCCACTCCGGACCAACGGCCCCGTCTTCTTCGCCGGCGCGACGAGCAGGGGTTGATGCCAAGTCCGGTTGAATGGCACCGCCCCAGCGGGACCGCCAGCGCGCAGACCCACCTTTTCTGCTACTCGTAGATTCCCGCTTTCGCGGTAATGACGGAGGAGAAGGAAGTCGGCGTGCGCCGGCGGCCCGAAAGCGCTGCATTTCAAGCTGTCTCGGCATGATGCCGCATTTTTCGGTGGAGAAGGTGCTTGTGGTCGCCCGCGACCGAATAAACCGCGATGGTGCCTGAAAGGCCCCGTGCTGACAAGCGGAGCCCCGCTAGCGCGCGGCGTGCTGGCTAATGTTTCACAAGGCTTCGACCGTCTCGGGGGTTGGTAGAGCGCCCTGGGCGCCTTCCTTTGTTACCGCCGCCGCGCCGGCGCGGACGGCGTAGGTAACGGCGTCTTCCAGGGAGGCCTCCTGGGCGAGCTTCGCAGCCAGGGCTCCGACGAAGGCATCTCCGGCACCCGTAGTGTCCACGACCTCGACCTCCGGGCTAGTGAGATGCTCTTTAGACTCGCCGTCGGAGAAGACGGCGCCATCTTCTCCGAGCGTAACCACGGCAGATCCCGGACCCAGAGCCAGAAGCTTCTGGGCGGCAGAAAGTGCCCCCTCCAGCCCTTCGACCTTTTCCCCGAGGAGGAAGGCGGCTTCGTGCTCGTTGACCACGAGGGGATCGAGCTTTTTCAGTAGCTCCCGCGGAACCTCCGTGGGAGGTGCCAGGTTGACCAGCGCGCGGGTCCCTTGCTGTGTGGCGACCTCGACGGCCCGCAATACGACCTCGGGTGGGACCTCCATCTGGACGACGAGAACACGCGCATCTCCTATTGAGTCGGAAGCGTCGTCCACGTCCTCCACGGTGAGGCTACGGTTCGCTCCGGGGGCCACCGTGATCGCGTTTTCCCCGTCGGGCGTGATGGTTATGAAAGCGGTACCCGTGGACGAATCGGTGGCAGCTTCGATCAGGCTCGTATCCACGCCTTTGTCGGCGAGGGCCTCCACGAGCGGCTCGCCGAACCCGTCGTCGCCCACGCGGCCGAGGATGGTCACGTCCGCGCCCAGGAGGGCCGCCGCCGCGGCCTGGTTGGCCCCCTTGCCACCGTTGCCTTTCGAGAGCTGCGCGTTCGTGACCGTCTCTCCGGGCTCGGGGCGCCGCTCCACCTGCAAAACGAAGTCCTGGTTGATCGAACCAACGACGAAAACGTCAGCCACTCGGGATCTCCTTCTAACTCAAGAGCTCTGGGACCTCGGGGTCTACCACTACATCCAGTAGGTACGGTCTTCCGGCGTTCAGGGCGCGCTCGAGGGCCGGAAGAAGGTCCCGATCCTTCTCGACCAGCTCGCCGTCGACACCGAGCCCCCTGGCGACACCGACGAAGTCTATGTCCTCGACGTCGAGGCCCGGCACCGTGTCTCCGGCGCCTATGGCGTCACGGAAGCCCTTGAGGATGGAATAGCCCCTGTTGTTGACGATGATAAAGGCGACGTCCGCTCCGTAGCGGGCCGCGCTCCAGAGGGCCTGGATCGAGTACATGCTAGAACCGTCACCTATGGTGCAGACCACCGGCTTATCCGGAACCGCGAGCTTGAACCCGACGGAGCCTGGCATGCAGAAGCCCAGGCCCCCCGCCGCCGAAGTGTGGTAGCCACCGGGTCTGTTGAAGCGGACATACTTGTGTAGCTTCATCTTGCTGGAAGCCGTCTCGTCGAAGACGGCAACCTCCTCGGGCAGAACTCCCGCGAGGGTATGCATAACGTACTCCACAGACATCGGCGTTTCAGATTCCGGCGCCTTTGGCGGCTCCTGCGCCGGCGGGGGCTGACGGTCCGTCTGCGGCAGCAGGCCCGTGAGGCCCCGGATCGCGAGTTCCAAGTCCCCGACGAGGCTCGTGCCGACAGCGGCGCGGGCCACCTCCTCGGGGTCCTCCGAAACGTGGAGCACCCGCGTCCCGTCCACGACGGTCGGGCCAGGCACGTACGGGTAATAGAGGAACACGGGCGCGCCGAGCACGAGCACGACGTCGTTTTCGGAGAGCGTTTCGGCGAGGGCCTTCTGGGCTGGCGGGAGATGGCCTTGGAAGAGCGGGTGGCTCTGGGGAAAGCTGGCTAGAGGCGAGATGGGGTCTTGCCAGACCGGTGCGGCGAGCTTCTCGGCGAGCGCGACGGCGTCGTGGAAAGCGCCGGCCCTCTCGACGCCAGCCCCCGCGACGACGGCTGGGTTTCGTGCCTCCGCGAGGATGCTCGCAAAGCGTTCTATGGCGTCGGGGTCGGGAGCCGTGCGGTGGACAACATCGTGTTCGTCGAGCGGTTCGGCTTCCGCGTCCCAGTCGTCCATCGGGATCGAGACGAAGACCGGGCCCCTAGGATGCTGCATCGCGGTGTGGTAGGCCCGACGTATCTCCCCCGGCACGTCCGCAGCCCGCACGGGCTCGAAGCTCCTCTTGACGTAGGGCCTGGCGAGTTCGACGAGCTCCCCAGTAAGCAAAGGCTCCTGTGCCCTGTGGCGCCTGTCTTGCTGTCCGGCGGTGACTACCAGCGGGGTCTTGTTGTGCCAGGCGGTGATCATGGCCCCCATCGCG
Organism: Rubrobacter sp.; assembly: GCA_036520255.1. GTDB lineage: Bacteria > Actinomycetota > Rubrobacteria > Rubrobacterales > Rubrobacteraceae > Rubrobacter_D. Next base: position 16,924 of record DATDKB010000124.1, read on the forward strand.
TTGCCGAGGCCGGGGCCCGTGTGCAAATTGACCAGGGCCGCCCGCCCCACACCCTGCGCGAACCCCTCGGCCATCCCGAGCGCCGTCGCCTCCTGGAGGCCGAGCACGTAGCGAAAGTCTTCGGGGAAGTCCTGAAGAAAAGGCAACTCCGTCGAGCCGGGGTTGCCGAAAACCGTCGTCATCCCCAGACGACGCAGGAGATCGAAGCTCGCCCCGCGGACCGTTGCCATGACACCCCTCCCCTCCGTGAGGGCCTACCCCTCAGGCAAAATATAGCAGAGGGAGCGCGAAACCTTCACGCGCCCGTCGCCATCGAAGGGCCGGGTAAGGTCCGGCGGCGGCGTTCTACCTGCGGCTCGCGGCGATCTGACGCACGATCACGGAGGCGGCCACGAGCGCAACCACCCTGACCAGCCCCTTGAGGACGGCCTCGGTCACGTCGTCCCTTATGCCCCTGCGTTCGGGGATCTGCTCTCCGATGAACCTGGTCAGCGGCTGGCTAAGGCCGACGGAGATTCCTATGGACAGAAGCGTCATTAGCCTCTTCTGGGTCTTGTCGCTCAACGCACTCCTCCCTGCCGGCGGGGCGGGGGCGCCCATGCCGCGCATCTCTCTCACCCTGTCGAAACCGGGGACCGTGATCACATACTCCGACGCGTTGCCCCTGGCCGCGATGAGCTTCTGGTCGACAAGATACCTTACTGCGATATCGCACTCCGTGGACTCGGGGTCGAGGTCGGCCTTCCGGGCCGCGCCCTCCCCGGTCGTCTGGGGCCCACCGAGCGGCACCGGCTCGGTAAGCTTCCCTTCCGACAGGTCGTAGAAGGCGCCGAGAAGCCGCATCGCGGTCTCTTCTACCCCGCTCGTGGCCGAAGTTCTATCCATCTCAGCTAATGAACGGGCATCAGACGGGTTCCGCATCTACGCGTCCCCGCCCTTCAGGTGCCTCTCCAGGCGCTGGTCCATGCGGTCGAGGCGTTCGTGGACCCTGTCCTTGTATCCGGGGTCCCCTTCCTGGTGGTCGGCCCCGGCACGTCGATCTGCGCCGCCTTCGGGGTGTTCGCGCCCTCGTCCTTGCCCTCCTTCGCGCCTACAGGGCCTTTCCTGATCGCCCCTACCTCTTCGTCCCACGCGGGCCTCCTGTCCGGTCGTCTTGCGGTAAGCCTAACCGTACCCGGCCGGCATGCCGCCTAACCCTCTACCTTCGTAAGGTTACAGCCTGAAGTGTAGAATGACCCAGGCAGCGTTTCGAGGATAGATCAAGGTCAGAATGCCAGAGGCGAGAAAAACGATCCTGGACAACCGCTACGATGTGGGTCGACCGCTCGGCAGCGGAGGTATGGGTGAGGTGTTCCTCGCCCGTGACCGTGTGCTCGGACGCGACGTGGCGCTGAAGATGCTAAGGAGACAATACGCCAGCGACCGCGAGTTCGCCGAACGCTTCAAGCGGGAGGCCCGCAGCGCGGCAAGCCTCTCACACCCGAACATCGTCCAGGTCTACGATCGGGGCGACACCGAAGAAGGGGCCTCCTACATCGCCATGGAGTACGTGCCAGGCGGCACGCTAAAGGAGAAGATCGTCGGAGAGGGCCCGCTTGGGACAAGGGAAGCCGCGGCGCTCGGGGCCCAGGTCGCCGAGGCGCTCGGGGCCGCCCACGAGCGGGGCATGGTACACCGCGACATAAAACCCCAGAACGTGCTGCTCACCGACAAGGGCGACGCGAAGGTTGCGGACTTCGGTATCGCGAGGGCAGGCTCCTCGGTGACCATCTCCAAGACGGGGTCCGTCATGGGTACCGCAGGCTACATGTCCCCCGAACAGGCTCTCGGTAAGCCCGCGACCCCTAAGAGCGATCTGTACTCGCTCGGGGTGGTCCTGTACGAGGCACTCACCGGCGAACTGCCCTTTACCGCGGACAACCCCATCGCAGTCTCGATGAAGCACGTCAACGAGCCGCTGGTTCCTCCCGGGGAGATAGACCCAACCATACCCGCAGGCATGAACGCCCTGGTAACGAAGCTCATGGCCAAAGACCCGGAAGACCGCTACGCCTCGGCCGACGAGCTCGGCGACGATCTCTGGAAGGTGAGTCGTAGGCTCCCTCCCACCACAGCGGGAGAGGGGCGAGCATCGCACACCCAACGTACCGCAGTCTCTCCACAAGCTCTAGCGGGCAAGGCTCCCCCCGTTCGTCCGGCGCCGGTGCGCCGCCGCAGGGGTATTCCCTGGCTCCCCATCGTGGTGGCCGCGATGCTGCTTTTCCTTGGCACGTTCGCCATCATCCAAAAAGTTATGGAACCGAACTCCACGAACGGTTGGTTCGACTTCCTCGGGGGGAGCGAAAACCCACCGGTCCGTAATTCCGGCCCGAAGATGCTCAAGGTGCCAGCAGTGGTCGGGCTCACCACCGCCGAGGCGCGGCAGAATCTAACCGACGCGGGGCTCAAGGTCGGCCTGATCAGCCGAGTATCCAGCGACAACGTCGCCGCGGGCAGGGTCATCGCGTCCGGCTACAGCGCGGGCGTGCCCGTCAAGCCGGGAACAGCGGTAAACCTGGACGTCAGCACGGGCCCGGCGACGGTCTCGTCCCCGAGCCCGACCGCGTCGGCCCGATCGAGTCCAGCCCCCACAGCCACAGCCAGCCCCTCCTCATCATCGGCCCAGCCCTCCCAGCAACAGCAGCGCCAGGCGGCCCAGCAACCCGCTGACACAAACACCGCGCCGAAAACCAAAGCAAAGAACAGTCCCGCCCCAAGCAGCCCTAGCCCAACCGCGAGAGCCGAAGATAAGGGCGCAAAGCAGGGCATCAGCGTAACAAATGGTAACAGTGGGCCCGGTGGAAATAGCGGCAACAGCGGGAACAGTGGTCCTGATAGCGGAAAGGGCAATAACTAGACCCGGCCCCGCTCCCCGTAGTTTCACAAGACCCGAACCACCCATCGACGTAATCCACAAGCATCGCCCCGCCACGAACCACCCAACAAGCCAAGAACGAAGAAAGAAGACCGATACCAAGTCATGCCGACGGTACGCCGAGGCCAGCCATAGTACACGAACCTACGATCAGTACCCCTGGATTCCCGCTTCCACGGGAATCCGGGGATGCGGGGGGCTTACACTTGCCACGGTCCGTCCGCGTTCTTCTCCAAACGGACTCTTTCTGATTACCTGACAAGCCTGGGTAGCAGGCGTGCTGAAAGCGCCCGAAGGGAGCGTGCCGACAAGGCGCAAAGCGCCGTGCTGAAACCGGAGCCCGCAAAGGCGGAGCGTGCTGACAAGCTACAATACGGGCGCGAAGGTCGAGTTTATCGCGGGGAGGAGCAGACCATGAAGGCCGTACGAATACACGAGTTTGGCGGGCCTGAGGTCCTTGGTTACGAGGACGTCGAGATCCCAGAACCAGGCCCTGGTGAGGCGCGCGTAAAGCTCGCGGCCTCCGGAGTTAACTTTATCGACGTCTACCAGCGCACGGGCCTCTACCCCGGCGACCTGCCCCGTACGCTCGGGTTGGAAGGGGCGGGCGAGGTGGATGCCGTCGGCGAAGGCGTCGAAGACGTGTCCCCCGGAGACTACGTGGCGTTCGCGAGCACGCCTGGGTCCTACGCGGAGTACGTGGTCGCCCCGGCCGAGAACCTGGTGCCCTTCAACGTCACGCTCGTTGAGGCCCGGGTGGCCGCCGCGGTGATGCTTCAGGGCATGACGGCCCACTACCTGACGCACAGCACCTTCCCGCTTCAGGAAGGCCAGACGGCGCTCGTGCACGCGGCCGCAGGCGGGGTAGGGCTTCTGCTCGTCCAGCTCGCCAAAATGCGTGGGGCGAGCGTAATCGGGACTGCGGGAACCGAGGAGAAGGCCCAACTCGCCAGGGAAGCGGGTGCCGACGAGGTGATCCTCTACACCGAGCAGGACTTCGTCGAGGAGACGGAGCGGATCACGGACAGCGAGGGCGTCGACGTGGTCTACGACTCCGTTGGCAAGGAAACCTTCGACGGCGGCCTCGACGTCCTGCGACCGCGCGGCTACATGGTGCTTTTTGGCGCATCCAGCGGCCCCGTGGAGCCGATCGACCCGCAAGTCCTGAACCAGAAAGGCGGCCTGTTCCTGACCCGCCCTTCTCTTGCTCAGTACAGTGCCAACCGCGACGAACTGCTGTGGCGCGCCGAGAGCCTCCTCTCTTGGATCGGGCAGAACAACCTCAACGTCCGCATCGGCGGCACCTACGAGCTCTCCGACGTAGAGCAGGCCCACCGCGACCTCGAAGGACGCAAGACCACCGGCAAACTGATCCTGGTTCCCTAGGAAGAAATCATGAAACTCGATGCTGCCCTCGGAACCGAAGGCAAATACCTCAAGGAGATCGATCAGACGGCCAGCGCCGCCGAAGACCTCGGTTTCGCCGGCCTGTGGACCAGCGAGACCAAGCACGACGGCTTCCTGCCGCTGGCCATAGCCGCCAACGAGACCAGCAGAATGGAGTTGGGCACCTCCGTCGCCATAGCCTTCTCGCGTTCGCCGATGGAGACCGCGCAGACCACCTGGGACTTGCAGGACCTCTCCGAAGGCCGCTTCTTGCTCGGCCTCGGCACGCAGGTCAAGGCCCACATAACTCGTCGCTTCTCGATGCCCTGGGACAGGCCAGCCTCGCGGCTGCGCGAGTACATCCTCGCCCTCCGCGCCATCTGGGAGTCGTTTCAGACCGAAGGGCCGCTTAAGTTCGAGGGCGAGTTCTTCAGGCACACCCTCATGACGCCGTTCTTCAACCCAGGCCCGATAGAGCACCCGGAGATCCCGGTCTACATCGCCGGCGTCAACACCCGCCTCGCAAGGCTCGCGGGCGAGATCTGCGACGGCTTCCACGTCCACCCGTTCCACTCCCCCGAGTACGTGCGCCAGACCGTCAAACCGGCCATCGCCGAGGGGGCGGACGAAGCCGGCCGTGACCCCGGGCAAGTCGTGCTCGCGACGAGCGCCTTCGTCGTCTCCGCGGAGAGCGAAAAGGATGCCAGAGAGCAGCGGGAGTCGGTGCGGGCCCAGACCTCGTTCTACGCCTCGACCCCGACATACCGCACCGTCCTCGAAGCCCACGGCTGGGAAGATGTTGGCGAAAAGCTAAGTACGATGGCGCGTGAGAAAAAGTGGCGTGAGATGCCGGCCCTCATAAGCGACGAGATGCTGGCGGCGTTCGCCGTCGAGGCAGCCCCCGACGAGATAGGACCGGCGCTCAAAGCGCGCTACGAGGGCCTCATAGACCGCGTTGCGCTGTATCTCCCGTTCGTGCCAGGCGAGAGGGACGCGTTCTGGCAGACGGTGATGGAGTCGACGCGTTGAAGGCGGAAAAACAGGTCATCAAAACGGCGGACCTCTGCGATAGCTTTCCCGAAACCGTGCAGGTCTGCGAGCCGATGTTCACGTCGTATGGATCGGTGACCGGTTTCGACGGTCCGATCTCGACGGTAAGGGTGTACGAGGACAACGTTCTGGTCAGGGAGGCATTGGAAGATCTCGCGCCGGGAAGCGTGTTGGTCGTGGACGGTGGCGGCTCCAGGCGTTGCGCCCTCCTCGGGGATTTGCTGGCTTCAATAGCCGCATCTCGGGATCTAGCGGGGATAATCATAAACGGTTGCGTCAGGGACTCGCGGGAGCTCGCGGGAATCGAGGTCGGGGTGCTGGCGCTGGCGACGAGCCCGCTGAGGAGCAGAAAACAGGGCGAAGGCCAGAGGAACGTGCCGGTGCGCTTCGGTGGCCTGGCGTGGGTGCCGGGCCAGTACGCCTATGCGGACGAGGACGGCGTCGTGGTGACCGACGGGATGCTACACGACGCCACGTAGGAGCGTTCCGTAGGACGCCCTAGACGAAATGTGGCGACCTACGGCTTCAGGACGATCTTGATGGCGCCGTCCTGCTTTTTCTGAAAGATCTCGTATCCTAAGGGGGCTTCGGCGAGGGGCATCTCGTGGGTCTTTAGGTCTTCGACGCCCAGAGGGTCCTCATCACTTAGCAGCGGCATTATGTCGTCGGTCCAGTGCCTCACGTTCGCCTGTCCCATGCGCAGTTGTATCTGCATGTCGAAGAGGTCGCCAAGGGGGAAGGCCTGGATAGGGCCCGCGTAGACGCCTGTGAGCGAGAGCGTTCCCCCGCGCCTCACGGCCGACATGCTCTCGCGCAGGGCGGTTGCCCGGTCTAGTTGCAGCTTGGTGGTCTGCAGGATGGAGCCGACGAGCGAGCCCCCGGCCTCCATGCCGACGGCGTCTATGGCCGAATCGACGCCGCGGCCGTCGGTGAGGTTCAGGATCACGTCCTTTACGCTGTCGACCGCCGAGTAGTCTACGGTCTGAACGCCCCACTTCGAGGCGAGCGCGAGCCGCTCGGGAATGTTGTCTATCCCGATGAGGCGTCCAGCACCCAGGTGCATGGCGATTCGGGCGCACATCTGCCCGATCGGGCCGAGACCCCAGATCCCGACAGTCCCGCCCTCGGGGATGTCAGCATACGCGACGGCTTGCCAGGACGTAGGCAGCACGTCCGAGAGATAGAGAAATCTCTCGTCCGGCGGCCCCTCGGGCACTTTGATCGGCCCGAAGTGGGCCTGCGGCACCCGGAGGTACTCGGCCTGACCACCAGGGACGGCGCCGTAGACGTGCGTGTAGCCAAAAAGGCTCGCGCCCCTGCCGCGCCCGAGGAGGTTCACGCCCTGGGCTAGCTTGCCAGTATCGCGCGTGGTCTCGCACTGGGAGTAAAGCTCCTGGTCGCAGAAAAAGCAGTGCCCGCACGAGACGTTGAAGGGGACGACGACGCGGTCGCCCGGTGCGATGTGCTCGACATCCGCCCCGACCTCTTCGACGATGCCCATCGGCTCGTGGCCTATGATGTCGCCCTCGCGCATCAGGGGCGAGAGCTTGGCGTACAGGTGCAGGTCCGATCCGCAGATCGCGGTCGAGGTTATGCGGACTATTGCGTCGGTGGACTCCTGAATTATAGGGTCATGGACGTTGTCCACCCTGACGTCTTCCTTGCCGTGCCAGACTACGGCCTTCACGGCTCCCTCCCCCCTACTCCGGTGAGTATCTCGCGTATACGAAAAGGCCCGCCGGTCTTCGGGGAGAGCGGCGGCGTGTCGAGCCCGCTCCCCGTCCGCAGGCCTTCAATAACGTCCAACAACGTCTCGTCGGCGGAGTATTGCGGCGTCCAGCCCAGCTCCGTTCTTGCCTTTGTCGTGTCCATGATCGGGACCTGCCGCGAGAGGTCGAGCCATCCCGGCGGAACGGGTTGCAGCCTGAGCCTCCACGAGAGCCCGGCGCCGGCTCGGGCCAAACGCGAGGAGACCGGCACGGGACGGGCGTTTAATATCCGTCCGATCTCCGCGGCGTCCAGGACCGGCTCCGTCGCGAGGTTGAAGGCACCGCGGGCGTCTTCGTTCACGATGGCAAGCCGGAAGGCCTCGCCCACATCGTAGGAATGGACCACCTGTGAACGTAAATCTTCGATATCGGGGATCATGTTGATCAGGGCCGGGTCGGCGAGCGCGCTCGGGAAGAAAGGCCCGGCGAAGAGGCGTCTGATCCCCTCGGCGGCCTCCTTCTTGAACACGAGCCCTGGCCTCATCCTGACGACCCGAACGTCGGGAGCCTCCCGCTCGAAGCGGTCGAGCCTCCGCTCTACCTCGGCCTTGTGTCGTCCGTAGTACGAGGTCAGGATGCCTCCGGTCGGCCAGCCCTCGTCCATACGACGGTCCTTCGGCCCTGGCGAGTACGTCCCGACCGAAGACGCGTACAGCAGCGAGGGAACCCCGGCCTCCTGTACGGCCCTGGCGACCCGTGAGCTCCCCTCGACGTTCACCATCCACTGTTTAGTCAAGTCGCGGGACGGTTGGATGATCCAGGCGAGCAACACCACCGCGTCTGCACCCCTGAGATGGGGAACCAGATCGTCATCCACCACATCCGCCGCGGCCCACTCGACCTTCGGCACCGTAAGACCCGGCAACCGGCGCGCGATTCCGAGAACGGACTCTACACTTTGTTCCTTCTCGAGCGATCGGAGCAAGCTCGTTCCGAGGTTGCCCGTCGCCCCTACGACCACGATTCTCATGCTCGGCCTTTACCCCGCTCTCCCGCGGGTGAAACCGTGGTCGCCCCTTGTAGACTCCTGTAGTATCCGCCGTGGGCTTTCCAAGAAAGGAGTAGAGGTTCGCCGAGTGGAGCTTCGAGACGTAGACGTGGGCAACTGGCGCGCCGTGGTTCGCGTCGAGCCGCGCGAGGATCAGAGGCGCTTCGTGGCGAGCGTGGGCTACCACCTCGGCCTCTGCCACTACGATGAGGTCTGGCAACCTCTAATCCTCAACCGGGACGACCAGCCCATCGGGTTCGCGATGTGGGCGTTCGACACGGAGGAACAGAGCTACCCTACGGCGGTCTCGTCACAGATGCGAACCATCAGAGCAAAGGCTAGGAACAGGCCGCGATGGAGACGCTGCTCGAACACCTCGCCAGACATCCGGGATACAGGGAGGCCACCCTCTCCTACGAACCGGAGAACGCGGTAGCCCGCCGACCCTATACTAGCCTCGGGTTCGTCGAGACCGGCGAAAGGGTGGACGACGAACTCGTCGCGCGCCGCGCGGCCGACAACGCAACAACATAAGGAGGTTGACATGAAGGTACTGGTAACAGGGGCGCGGGGCAAGGTCGGAACGGCGACGGTGGCCGCGCTGCAGGAGGCGGGCCACGACGTGCGGGCTACGGACATGACGCCGCCGGTCTTCGAGCGACCAGGGGAGGGCGAGGCGGATTACTTTCAGGCCGACCTCACCGACGCCGGCGACGCGTTCGCGGTCGTGCGGAGCGCCGAGGCCGTCGTGCATACGGCCGCTATTCCCGAGCCGACCAGAAATCCCCCGCACGTCGTGTTCAGGAACAACCTGATGGCGACCTTCAATACTCTGGAGGCGGCGATCCGCTTCGGGGTGCCCCGCTTCGTGAACGTCTCCAGCGAGACCGTGCCAGGGTTTTTCTTTCCCGAGCGTCCCGTGCTTCCCGACTACGTGCCCGTTGATGAGGAACATCCGATCCGTCCTCAGGACCCCTACGCGACCGCGAAGTTTTTCGGTGAGCTTCTCATGGACGGCGCCATCCGGCGCTCGGACATAAACTGTATCTCGATCCGACCCTCCTGGGTACAGCACGAGGGCAACTACGAGCGCAACCTCGGCCCGATGCTGCGCGACCCTTCGGAGTTGAGCCCGGGCTTCTGGAGCTACATCGACGTCTACGACCTGGCCGATGCCCTCGTCCTCGCCGCAGAGAGCGACCTGCCAGGCCACGAGGTCTTTTACATAGCCTCGCCCGACAACGTCGGCGGCAGGCCTTTCGAGGCCGCCGTGCGGGAGCACTACGGCAATAAGGTCGAGGTCAAGACGCCCCTCCCCCGCGAGGACGCCTCGGGCATCTCCATCGAGAAAGCCAGGCGTATGCTCGGCTACGACCCCAAACGCTCCTGGCGCGACTACCTCGACGACGAGGGACGCGCGAAGCCGGGGGTAAAAGGCCTGTTCTCCGGCTGACCCGGACGACGCGTCCGGCAGATCCTCATGTCACGTTGGCCGCCCGGGCGCGGCTACAGAAGACTGCCCCTACGCCTCCTCGAGGGTAGGCTCTGCGGAGGACTCGACGGTGGTCACCCTGTAGCCGCCATCCTCGAGTGCCCGGACCGTTCCTGCGGGGTTTCCGGTCTCCAGGCGCAGCACGACGACGCGGTTGGTCTCGCGATCGGCCGGGCCGAGAAAGATGCCGGCTATATTCACCTTGCGGTCACGGACCACGTCCGTGACATCGGCCAGCATCCCCGGCTCGTTAGGAACCTCGACCTCAACCCACGACCCCCTGCCGCGCGCCCCGACGAGCTCTATGAGGGTGCGCATCATGTCCGCCGAGGTGATGATGCCGACGAGCTCGCCTTCGGCTACCACGGGCAGGCAGCCTATCTTGCGGTCGTAGATCTCACGCGCCGCGTGCTCGATGGTGTCGAGCGGGTGTATGGTGACGATGTTCTTGGTCATCATGTCGCCCAGGCGCACCCAACGCGGGGTGTCGGACTCGCGGTCTCCCCCACCGCCCCTGACGTCGCGGAGGTCCCTGTCTGAGACCAGCCCGACGAGACGGTCTTCCTCCACGACGGGCACGTGGCGGATGTTGTGGTCGTTGCACAGAGCCCACGCCTCTGCGGCGCTCGCCTCAGGCCCTAGCGTAAAGACATCTCTCGTCATGGAGTCCCTGACCCTCAACATAGGATCCCTCCTGTTCTCTACCGTGGTCTCCCTGGCTTTCGCCGCAGCTTAGCATCCTGTTCGGGTCGTCGCTGTGGTAGTCTCGAAACCGGTAGGGCGGAGCGCGGGGAGGATCGGCATGAGAGCCTGGCAGGTGCAAAGGCTCGGAGACCCGGAGTGGGCCCTGGAGCTCGCTAAGGTCGGGGAGCCCCGGCCGGAGCGGGATGAGGTCGTGGTCGAAGTGGAGGCGGCGGCGCTCAACTTCTTCGACATCCTCCTGTGCAGGGGCGAGTACCAGGAGAGGCCGGAACTGCCGTTCACGCCTGGAGGGGAGATCTCGGGCACGATCCACGAGGCCGGCGAAGGCGCCGGCATGAGGGCGGGTCAGCGCGTCATCGCGACGCCCCCGCTTCCGCGCGGCGGGTACGCTGACAGGGTAGCCGTGCCGGAGTCGAGCGTCTTCCCGATCCCCGAATCCGTGCCCTTCGAGAAGGCGGCGGCGCTCCCGATCACCTACCAGACAGCCCACGTTGCCCTGCATCATAGGGCGCAGTTGAAGGTGGACAAGACGGTGCTCGTCCACGCGGGCGCGGGAGGCGTAGGCTCGGCTGCCATCCAGATCGCCAAGGCCACAGGTGCACGGGTAATCGCCACAGCGGGAAGCTCCGAGAAGGTCGAGGTCTGCAAAAGGTTGGGCGCGAACATCGCCATAGATTACCGGGAGGAGGACTTCGTCGAGGTCGTCAAGGAGGCGACTGGGGGCCGCGGCGCGGACGTGATCTTCGACCCCGTCGGCGGGGACGTCTTCGACGGCTCGCGGCGTTGCGCCGCCTTCGAAGGCCGAATAGTGGTCATCGGGTTCGCGGGCGGGAGGATAGCGGAGGCCCCCACCAACCACGTCCTGGTCAAGAACTACTCGGTCGTGGGGATGCATTGGGCCTCTACACGCGCGTGATGCCAGACCTGATCCGCAGCACGCACGAGGACCTTATACGTCTCTACGACGCCGGTGAGATAGACTCGCTGATCTCTGTAACCTTCTCCTTCGAGGAACTGCCAGGCGCTCTAAAGCAACTCGGCAGCCGGGGCACCTACGGCAAAATGGTTACGCGCCCGGCCGATTAGTCTGTGCGGGCGTCCCGGCGCTAGCCCCAGACGTGCTCGGCGGTCTCGACGATGGTGCGGAGCTTGTACGCTTCGTCTTCGACGCTGATGGCGTTGCCGATGACCGAGGTGGCGAAGCCGCACTGCGGGCTCAAGGCAAGCCGCTCCAACGGCAAGAAACGCGACGCCTCGCGGATGCGACCCGTAAGCTCCTCCCGCGTCTCGCGTCGCGGTGATTTCGTAGTCACGAGGCCGAGGACGGCGGTCTTGTTCTCTGGCACGTGCGCGAGGGGCTCGAAGTTTCCGGAACGTTCGTCGTCGTACTCCAGCATCAAGCGCTGCGCGTTTATACCGCCGAAGATGCGGCGGGCTAGCGGCTCGTAGGAGCCCGAGACGAGCCAGCGGCTCCCCTGGTTGCCGCGGCAGAGGTGAAGAGCGAACGTGACGTCGTCGTGGGCCCCAATCACGTGGTTGTCGAGCTCGATCCCCCGGCTCAACCAGCGGTCCAGATCCCAGCCCCGCCGCTCGTAGAACGCGCGGGTATTGGGATCTAGTAGCAGCGGGTAATGCGGAGCGTCGAGCTGGATGTACTCGGCCCCGAGCCTCACGAGCTCCTCGACCTCCTCGCACAAAATCTTCGCCACGTCCTCCAGAAACAGGTCGAGCGTCGGATAAGCGTCGGCGGACAGCTCTGGAGACCACAGGTTCGCGTACATGCTCGGGCTCGGCAGCGTGACCTTTACTATTCTATCGGTACAGCCCCGCGCGTACACGAACTCCTCTACCGAAAGGTGGCGCTTGCGGTGCAGCTTGCCGACAACCCCGAGGGCCTGCGGGCGCTCCGTCGTCTTGTCTCCCACCGCCTCATCGCCGTGCCATTCTCCCCAGAGCCAGGCGTCTATGTCGTGCTCGCCGAAACCTTCTACGGCCTCGACCATCTGGCCCTGAAAGGACTCCCGGCGCATCTCGCCGTCCGTGACGACGGGGAGACCGGCCCGCTCCTGCAGCCCGATGGCCCAGTCCACGGCCCGGTCTTCTACGCGCTTGAACTCGGCCGCGGAGAGCCCGCCGGCAGCGTAGCTCTCGCGCGCCTCGAGTAGATCCCGTGGCCTGAGCAGGCTTCCAACGACGTCCACGTGGGCTGTAACGGTGTGCTTCACGCGGACCAGTCTAGCACTCGTCTGCGCCCAGAGAAGCTTAGGCCGCTATCTCGGTGGCCCCCGCTTCGATGCCTTCCGAGGCATCCCGGACGAAGAACGTATCCGGATCGAGGGGGAACACCACGTTCAGGGCGCATCCGGGGTTCTGCTCTTCCGCCATTTGCAGCGCGCGCAGGATACTCTCGGCCCTCACGGACAACGTCGTGGGGCTGGCCTCACCGCGATTTACCGTTATACAGACTCTGACCATTCCTTGTCCTCCAGTTGACGGCTACGCTCTCTGAATCCTTTTTACGCCTCTTTGGTTACATATCGGTTACAGCAACGCAAACTTCAGTCAACAGAGTTACGCGCCCTGGCCGAGTCTGGATCAGACGCGTCTGTGGTGTAATGCACGCGGAAGGACCTCGACCGAGCGGAGGACGGTTTGAAACTGGCGAGGAGAATGGAGCGCCTGGGAACGGAGACGGCTTTCTCCGTTCTGGCGAAAGCGAAAGCTCTCGAAGCGGAGGGACGTGAGATCATCCACCTCGAGATCGGCGAGCCCGACTTCGACACGCCGGCCCACGTCGTCGAGGCCGGATGCCAAGCCCTGCGCGACGGCCACACCCACTACACCCCCACCGCCGGTATCCCAGAGCTGCGCGAGGCCATCGCTTACGACGTGGCGGAGAGCAGGGATATAGAAGTCGGTCCGGAACAGGTGGTCATCACACCTGGCGGGAAGCCTATAATGTTCTTCGCCATCCTGGCGCTCGTGGACGAAGGTGACGAGGTAATGTTGCCCAATCCTGCGTTCCCGATCTACGAGTCGATGGTGAACTTCGTCGGCGGGAAACCCGTCTACGTCCCGCTGCGCCAGGAGAACGGGTTCCGCTTCGACCCGGACGAGTTCGAGGCTGGCTTGAGCGAAAGGACCAGGCTGGTGATCCTCAACTCCCCGGCCAACCCTACGGGCGGCGTCCTCACGGCCGAAGATATGGCTGTGCTCGCCGGCATCCTGCGCAGTCACCCTGGCGTGTACGTCTTGAGCGATGAGATCTACGCTCGTCTCCTCTACACGGGCGATTTCGCCAGCATAGCCTCGGAAAAAGGTCTCGGCCCCCACACCAGGACCATCATACTAGATGGCTTCTCAAAGACGTACGCGATGACGGGCTGGCGCCTCGGCTACGGCGTCCTGCCAGCAGACCTCGCCGAGGAGGTGGCCAAGCTGCAGGTCAACTCCAACTCATGCACCAGCGCGGCCACGCAGCGCGCTGGGCTCGCGGCCTTGAGAGGTCCGCAGGACGCCGTGGAGACGATGCTCGCCGAATTCCGCGCGCGGAGGGACCTGATCGTAGCCGGTCTCAATGAGCTTCCCGGCGTCGAATGCATCACGCCGCAAGGAGCGTTCTACGCGTTCCCCCGCATCACGGGCACGGGCTACGTGGCCGACGAGCTGGCCGACCTTCTCCTCGAAGAAGCCGGCGTAGCCTGCCTCTCTGGCACGGCTTTCGGCCCTCACGGAAAAGGCCACCTCCGCCTCTCCTACGCCAACTCGCCCGAGAACATCAGCAGGGCGCTCGACCGTATGAACGAGTTTCTCTCGCAGGTGGTCGGGTAGATCGAACTACTGGTTAGCAGTCTCCCTACACAAACTAATAGAACAAGCCAGGACCCTGTTTGGAGTCCCAGCCCGTTTGGATCTATCGGTAGGATTCTACTTGCATACTACAAGGTGTGCGCGACCATGTCGCCGAGCCGCCGGTTCTTCTGGGTGGCGAGAAACGATACAAAGGCTACCGCGTAGAAGAATATGCCGTCGATGATGCGCAGCAAGGTCCTCAAGGCCGCGGCCCCGTGTCCGGGCAACTCACCGCAGTCCTCTCTAACTACCTTAATACCGAGAAGCATCTTACCGAGGGTCTGCCCCAGGTAACCTTCGAGCAAGGTATAGTAGCCGAAGACCACAACGAAGTAGATGAGTGATCCCAAGCCGCGGAGCGAGAAAGCAACGCTTCCGCCGTCCGCCGAAGTGCCCCCGAAGAGCAGGGCCAACACCCAGAAAATGACGGAAAATACTATGGCGTCCACGATGGTCGCCAGTATCCTCTTGCCCGTCACGTGGACCTCTAGCGCGACCGGAGGTCCCGATACCCCTTGGGCCATAACGTTTTTCCTTTCTACGACCCGAGCCCTCAAACCGACACGAACCCCATCATGAGCGCGGCTACGGGGCTGCGCATCCCCAAATGGGTAATTTATCGTTATCGGGAAAGTCGCAGAAGCGCGAAGAACGTCACGGGCCATGACGCTTAGCAGGGCCGGGCACCCGAAGGGGGATATAATTCATCGTCTGACGTCTGCCAGGGAGTTCTGTGCACAGAGGTACGCGAAAGGTCACGCTCGCCGACCGGTTGAGGTACCGGTTCGACAACACGATCTCGAAGGGCACCATAGCCCTGATCGGCTGGCTCTTCCTGGTCCTCCTCGCGCTGGTCCTAGCGAGCACCCTCCTCGTCTACCTGACCGGTATAGCCCCGGGTGCCGGAGGCCAGAAACCCGGCTTCTTGGAGACCTTCTGGCTCGACCTGATGCGAACCATCGACCCGGGCAACGTGGGTGGTGACCAGGGTAGCTGGGCCTACCTGCTCACGATGCTGACCGTCACCGCGGGCGGCATCCTGGTTTTCAGTACCCTCATCGGGGTCATATTTACTGGTATAGACCACAAGTTGGCTGACCTGAGAAAAGGCCGGTCGTTCGTTGTGGAGCGCGGGCACACAGTCATTTACGGGTGGTCGCCCGAAATATTTCCTGTCGTGGCCGAGCTGGTCAAGGCCAACGAGAGCCGCAGGCGCGCTTGCATCGCCATTCTGGCGGAGAGAGACAAGGTCGAGATGGAGGATGAGGTCCGGGCCAGGGTTGGCAGAACCGGCAACACGCGGGTGGTTTGCAGGACGGGTGACCCCATCAACATCGACGACGTCGAGATCGTTAATCCCAATCAGGCGCGTTCGATCGTCGTGCTTCCCCCCGAAGACGAGGAGGCTGACTCGCAGGTGATCAAGACCGTGCTCGCCCTCACCAACAACCCGAACCGGCGCGAGGAGCCCTACCACATCGTGTCTAGGATCGGCAAACCCGAGTACCTCGGGGTGGCGCGGATGGTCGGGCGCGGGGAGCTCAGGCTCGTCGCCGTCGATGACCTCATCGCGCGCATCACGGCCCAGACCTGCCGCCAGTCGGGCCTCTCTGTCGTCTACACGGACCTTCTGGACTTCGGGGGGGATGAGATCTACTTCACCCGGGAACCCCGTCTCGTTGGCCTCGGTTTCGGCGGGGCCCTCACGGCCTACGAGACGTGCTCGGCGATCGGGCTGCGTACGGAGGACGGTCGACTACTGCTGAACCCTCCCGCGGAGACCGAGATCTCCTCCGGAGATCAGATCGTTCTCATCGCCGAAGACGACAGCGCGATAGGGCTCTCCGAAGGTCCCGCCCCGGAGATCGACGAGGGGGCGATCCGCAAGTCTCCGCCGCGCGAACAGGAACCCGAGCGCACCCTGATCCTGGGCTGGAACCACCGCGCGCCGAAGATAGTCGCCGAGCTCGACCACTACGTCCACCCCGGCTCGGAGGTGACCGTGGTGACACCGGTCGGCTTCGTTCGTCCATCCCACTTCGAAAAGCTAAGGAACCAGGAGTTTACGACCCGCGTGGGCAACATCGTGGATCGGCGTGTCCTCGACGGGCTCGGGGTCGCCACCTACGACCATATCATCGTGCTCGGCGACCCCGAGGGGTCGGACCCGAACCGGACCGACTCGAAGACGCTGGTCACGCTCTTACACCTGCGCGAGATCGCCGAACAGAGCGAGCACCGATTCTCCATCGTCAGCGAGATGCTCGACGTGCGCAACCGCGAGCTCGCCGAGGTAACCGGCGTCGACGACTTTATCGTCAGCGACCACCTCGCGAGCCTCATGATGTGCCAGGTCTCGGAGAACAGAGATCTCTCGACGGTTTTCGAGGACCTGATCTCCCCGGAAGGCTCGGAACTGTACCTGAAACCGGCGACGGACTACGTGAAACCCGGCGTGCCACTAACCTTCTACACCATCATCGAGGCCGCCCGCCGCCGGGGCGAGGTAGCCGTGGGCTACCGGCTGCAGGCAGAAACCGCAAACCCCGACGCCTCTTACGGCATCCACCTGAACCCCGAGAAATCTCGGCGTGTCGTGTTCTCCGAGAATGACAGGATCATAGTCCTGTCAGAAGCCTGATACCGAGTCCGTCCGGACGGTCAACTTTCCGACTGCGGATGCACGCCTGGTCCTCCCCATACGTCATTCCCGCGGAGGCGGAAATCCACTGGTAGCACGAGATAGAGGCCCCTGCGCGGTGGCGTTGCTATTCACCACTACCAGGCATGATCCCGCGCCCGGCGAGGACACAGCGGACCCCGAACCACGACGGTTCGGGGTCCGCGAGATGGGTTACTCTCCGCCGTCTTCGCCGTCTTCGGGCGCGTCTTCGCTCTCGGCGCCCTCGTGGTCGGCCGGCATGCCGAGGACGTTGAAGCTCTTATCGAGGTGGACGTCTACCTGGCTGCCGTCGCCTTTGGTGACCTCGACCTCGTAGTAGCCCTCCTCGTCGCCGACCTCGGTGCCAGTAACGCGGCCGTTTACGTGGTCGAGTGCGACGCTCTTGGCCTTCTCAATGTTGGCCCCCCCGGCCTGTCCCGAGGAGTCTTCGCCGGGACCGGCCGCGTAAGCCACGCCCGCGCCGACAAGCAAGAGTAGCGCGACCACCGACGCTACCAGCCCCGTCTTCAAGTTTATTCCTCTCGCTTGCAATCTATTGCCTCCTTTCTTTGACTGCAAAGAACCCGAGTATAGGATGCGAACCTGAGAACCGGCTGAGAGCAATTTGAGAAAACGTCGGAGTTCGAAAGAGGCGGACTTGACGCGGCGAAGCCCATTCCTCTGCCGGAGACGGCCGATACCAGGCGTGCGGAAAGGAGCTTGCGCTTGGTATTATGGACCCCCCGAGGAAAGGAGAAGCCATGAGCGAAGGTGATCACGCGGCGCAGCAGGAAGCGAAAAGGAGGCGCTCCGAGCCCGAGGGCGATCACGAGCTGCACTCCGCGCTAGAGCGTATGAAGGAACACCACCCGCACCTGTGGAACGCGCTCCACCGGGTGCATTTCTCGGGCGACATCGACCCTTCCAAGCTCGACGAGTGGCGGAGGGCGCCGGAGAGCAGCCAGGAAAACGACCTAGTCGATCATTACGATAGGGCTCTCGGTTACCTGGGGCTCGCGCTGCAGTAAACATCCTTTGGACATCGAAACCCTTCCCGTAACGTCTGCCGTAACGTTTGGGAGACGGTACCGCTTTAGGGTGGTATTGTGACAAAAGGAACGAGGAAACAGGAACGGGCAGTCGGTGGGGTAAGTCGTCGCGCTCTAATGCTCGTTGCCCGTGCGACGGGGTGGTCGATCGTTCCCTTATACGTTGCGAGCACCTGCGCGTACTACCTCCTGATCTATACCCCCGGCTTGTGGAACGAAGACGCAGTCGTCGAGAACGTGCAGGGTGTGATGCTGAACGTAGGGTTCGGTGCCTTCGCGGTGGTCGGCGCGCTGCTTGTGATCAGGCGCCCCACCAACACCATCGGCTTCACAACAACCCAAACCCTTTTCCGGACGCTCACGGGCCAACAGCAGCAGCCCCAGCTCGTCGTGGTCGTCTCCACGCTCGCGATAGCGGCGCTTTTTATCCACTTCGTCGGCGCATCCAGGCGTTCATCGACCGGCGCTTTTCAGGAGCAAGTACGACGCCAGGAAGACACTGGAAGCGTTCTCCGCCATGCTGCGCGACGAGACGGACCTGGACGTGCTCGACGCCGAACTGGTGGGATTGGTCAGGGAGACGATGCAGCCGGCGCACGTCTCGCTCTGGCTGCGTCCCGAATCTCCTTCAGAGGGTCCGCGGGGAGACTGAGCGGTTCGCCCGCCGAAGATCGCGGCGTTCTTCACAGCCTCGCCACTCTCCGGTATCTTTGACGGGTAAAGATCCACCCTCGGCGGGCGCGGCGTGGCGTCCGAAGTCGAGTGGTGGCTGCGGCGTTTCATAGAAGTGGAGGCCTTTGGGATATGTCGACAGGACGCGGGATGCATACGCAGGGTAGCGCCGCGACGGAAACGCAGGCGGCCTTGCGGGCCGAGCGCGTGGCGCGGCTGCTGCGGGTGCCGCTGATCGTCGCGGCGCTACTCGCCATACCGACCATCATAGTGCAGGAGTCCGACCTCGGTCGGACCTGGGAGACCCTCGCCGCGGTCCTGGACTGGTGCATCTGGGCGGTTTTCGCGGCCAACCTTATCATCATGCTCGTCGTGGCCCCGGACCGGCGGCGCTGGTTGGTCCGGAACCCCCTGGACGTGTTGATCGTGGTTTTCACCCCGCCGTTCCTCCCGGCGACGATGAAACTGGCGCGCGTCCTGCCGGTCGTGAGGCTCCTCTGGCTGATGGTAGTGGCCAACCGCCTTCGCAACGTCTTCTCACTGCAGGGGTTGCGCTACGCGGCCCTGATCGTCTTCACCATCGTGGTCGGCGGCGGCGTGGTCTTCGTCGCCGTCGAGCCAGGACAGAACCTCAGCACCTGGGACGGCCTCTGGTGGGCCACCGAAACCGTCACAACCGTCGCCTACGGGGACATCTACCCCACAACACCCTTTGGCCGCATCGTCGCCACGGTCGTCATGACCGCCGGCGTCGGATTCTTAGCCCTGCTCACGGGCGCCCTGGCCCAACGCTTCCTGTATGGCGAGACCGAAGGCGCAGCGCCTGAACACGGCGTAGATAAAGCCAAGATGACGAAAAAACTCGAAGATCTCTCGCTCCAGGTCGCGCAACTACGAAAAGCACTCGAAGAACGAGACGATTAGGTTCGTTTTGTGATCGGGTATGATGCTTTGGCGCGGCTATCGTGAACGCGAAGGAGAAGCTCGACGCGGAGGTCAGCGGCGTCGGCTCTGTCGAAGACGTTGGTGATCCCACGGTACAGCAGGACGTAAGCAGAGCCGGATACGTCAGCAAGCACTGACTACCAGGGGTATCGCAGGAGAATCGAGAGATGCTCGCGTCTACGGGCGGCACCTCCACCCCGTACACCACGTCTTCCCTGGCTCATCGTTAATGTTTGGTTAAGGGCCAAGATCTGGTGTTGACAAGGTTTGCATGGCGAAGCTATAGAGATAAGCTACAATTGTATCATGATAGGCATTAATCAGGCACGTCTGGGGACGAAGGGGGTAGCTGGATGACGGCGGTGATCGAACACGTCGAGGGGCACTACGAGACGCACATCATTTGCTACGGGCAGGCCTACGTCTGGTGCCCCGAATGCATAGTCGTCGGGTGCGATTACGGCGATGGGGTGAACTTGACCGCTTCGGAACCCGCGTGCCGGTGCGGTTTGGACCACGCAGCTCTGGTCCGAGAAACCACGGTTTCTCGCGGTCCGCGGCGCGAGACACCCCTGGGACAAAGAGTATCGGGAGTGGCAGGCCGAATTCCTGCGGTCGGAGAAACCCTTGCAGCAGGAACTGGGTGCCGTTGACTGAGGACGACGGAGGGGTAGGAAAAAGGCCCCTCTGCCTGGCGAGCGCAATGCCCTGGTGCACTACCTCATCGTTCGCATTGAGCGCACGGGCATCGAGGCCCCCACACCTTCTTCCGCTGCGGCGAGAGGGTGCTGCCGGTGTTCTGCACCAGGGAAGCGGCAAGGAAGTTCATCGTCTCGCGTGCTCCCGACGAGGGAGGGTACGCGAAGTGTTTCTCTGTGGGTGGTTTGATTTCTCTGCTGTTCGCCCTTAACGAGAGCGTTGCGTGGGTCTTGTTCAGCCCCTTGCCCGGGCACCTGCCCATCGAAGACGCGTAGTCTCGCCTGATGAGCCGGGACGATTTCATTGCGTCTTTGATCGTGGGTTGAGGCCACACCCATGGTCCCAAGAACGTAACCGTAGACACACAGGGAACCCGGTGGCCATAACGCAAGCCTTGCAAGCGATATGGAGCGGCCGCCGGGCACCACTGCCGTAGTTTGGGGCGATGAACCACCGATAATCTCGATGCCGGGGGCTTTCCGCAGCCTGTGAGAGAGGCGCCCTGTTGCAGCGATTGGCCAGTAGGGGCGGTGGGATTCGAACCCACACTGGAAGGATTTTAAGTCCTCTGCCTCTGCCGTTGGGCTACGCCCCCCAGGTCCGGTCGCGAGTATAGCAGTTAGCCATCGGCGGACTCCGCGCTGCAGCAGCGGCTTTCCGGGTAAGGATTCGCCAGGTGTCCAACGGTCCATTCGGCAATTGGATTGGGAATAGCCCCAGAAACGTGCAGCGCGGTGAATGCGTGCAAGCACTTGACGCTGCCCGTGGCCTCGTCGCGGACGCCGGCGACGCGGGTCCCGTAGCGGGAGCGGTGCTCGCCGTGGATCTCCTCTACCGCAGCCCTCCCGACCGCCTCTTGCGCCTCCCGAACTCCGCCCGTCGACTCCACCCGAGAGATGGCGGCAACAAGGCCAGGACAAGTAACCCAGAAGCTCGTCGGCATCTCGCGCGTACGTTCGTTCTCGATGACGCTCGGCAGACCGAAGGGACAGCGCGCCGCGACACGAAACGGCCTCGGCGTACGCCCAAGCTGCCGGGCAACAGCGTCGAGGTCTTTAGAGCTGT
>DATDKB010000125.1:0-2255 GCA_036520255.1 Rubrobacter sp.
CGGCGGCCGTCCTGCGCACCATAGCCCAGCCTGAAGAGGAGAAAGCCACACCCGAAACCGGCTACGCGGCCCAGTTCAGCGGCCCGTTCACCGTCGCTACAGCGCTCGCCGGGGCCGGAGGACTCGGGGTCTCACTAGACGACTTCACCGACGAGGCCGTGAAAGACCCCGTGAAGCTCGACCTCGCCTCGCGCGTGCGCTGCACAGCCGATGCGGAGTGCGACCGCATCTTCCCGAACCAGTTCCCCGCCGTGCTGCGCGTCCGGCTCAAGAGCGGCGAGGCGAGGGAGGCGCGTATCTCGCACAACCGTGGCGGGCCGGAGATCCCTCTGAGCGACGAGGAGCTCGAGGTCAAGTTCCGCGCCAACGCCGGGCGCGTCCTTCAAGGGGAGCGGGTGGAGAAGCTGCGGTCCGCTCTCGAAGCGCTCGAAGGTTCGGAAACCGTGGAAGACCTAATGCGGATTGCACAGGGTTAGGAGAGGAGGGCAGCTAAGGGCTGCCCTCGCGACATCTGGGTATCGACTATCACGTTACTGCACCGTAGGCTACGGCCCCTCGGCGATGAGCTCTCGCTCCTCGGTCCGGGTCTCGGTGATGTCGCCCTGGAACGTCTCTGTCGCCAGGAGCACCGAGACCACCGTGATGAGCGCCATCGCCGCCATGTAGAGTGCGACAGCGCCGTACCCGTAGGCAGTAAGCAGTGCCAGGGAGATGAGCGGCGCGAACCCGCCCGCAAAGACCGAGGCGAGTTGGTATCCCAGAGAAGCACCGGAGTAGCGCACCCGCGTGCCGAACAGCTCCGAGAAGAACGCCGCCTGCGGCCCGTACATCGCGTCGTGACCGATGTTCACGCCGAGGATGATGGCGAGCCAGATCAGGGGCTCAACACCCGTGTTCAAGAGCCAGAAGAACGGGAAGGCGAACAGCAACGAGAACACCGATCCCAGCAGGTAAAGAGGCCGCCGCCCGACGCGATCGGACAGGTGCCCGAAAAACGGGATGGTGAAGAGCCCGATAAAGGCGGCGATGAGGACCCCGATGAGCCCCGTCGTCTGTTCCAGCTTCAGTTCCTCCACGATATAGGTGAGCACGAAGACGGTCAGAACGTAGAAAGTCCCGTTCTCGGCGACGCGCATACCCATCGCCAGGAGGACGTTCTTCGGGTAGGTACGCAACACGTCCAGAATGGGCATGGGAGCTTCGGTGCGCGTCTCCTTGACCTGCAGGAACGCCGGGGTCTCCATGATCCTGAGCCTGATGAAGAGACCGACGCCCACCAGAACGAAGCTGAGCAGGAAAGGCACCCGCCAGCCCCACGACTCGGGAAGCCACGCCGTGGCCGCGAGGAAGACCAGGTTCCCCGTCAAGAGTCCCGCCGGGACGCCCATCTGCGGCCAGCTCCCGAAGAAACCGCGCCGGCCATCGGGGGCGTGCTCGACCGCCATCAGGACGGCGCCGCCCCACTCGCCGCCCACCCCGATGCCCTGGCAGAAGCGCAACACGACGAGCAGTATCGGGGCCCATACGCCTATGCTCTCGAAGGTGGGCAAAAACCCGATCAGGGCTGTCGAGATACCCATGATCAAGAGCGACAAAACCAGCATCGCCTTGCGCCCGATCTTGTCCCCGTAGTGGCCGAAGACTATGCCTCCCAGCGGCCGGGCAGCGAAGCCGACCGCGTAGGTAGAGAACGCGGCGAGCGTTCCGGCCGTCGAGCTGAACTCGGGGAAGAACAGCTCCCCGAAGATCAGCGCCGCAGCCGTACCGTAGAGGAAGAAGTCGTACCACTCTATCGCCGTGCCTATAAAGCTCGCAAGCGCCACCTGCCGGATCGAGCTGGTCTGCCCTTCGCCTTCTCCGCCTATTCTCTCCACGATCTCCTCCCGCGTAAGCCGGCCTGGCTGCCGGACCCTGCATTCCCTTTACCCGCAATGATCCGATCCTATTACTCGCGAACCCGCGCAACCCTGGGGCGCCGTACCTCCGCGGGCATGACCCCTTACGGATCGGAGCTAGGGTGGCGTAGTAGGAGTCCACGTAGTTGCCCTCGTCGATCTCGTAATAGCGGTGATGTTGCCGTGCCCTGCCTGCTTTACGAGAAGTCTGTGCACGCAAAGCTGCGCGACGGGGTCGGGTTGAGTCCCGACCCCGCCGCACGGGCGTGGTGCTCTGGCGGTAGCTCTAGGCCGGCTGGCCCTCGGCCACCTCGCTACCCGTCTTCTCGCGGCGGTTCACCATTATGGAGTGGACGAGCG
>DATDKB010000126.1:0-4242 GCA_036520255.1 Rubrobacter sp.
TTTCCCTACCAGCTTACGACCGGCCGCCGCCTGGCCTTCCACAACACGGGCACGATGACCCAAGACTACAAGAAGGTCAAGGACAACGAGGAGTTGCTTGAGATCTGCGAGGAAGACGCCACCGAACACGGCATCGAAGACGGCGATCCGGTGCGCGTCAGCTCCCGGCGCGGGACCGTCGAGGCGGTCACTGCCCGCGTCACGGATCGGGTGCGGCCCGGGCTACTCTTCATGGGGTACAGCTTTCCCGATCAGGTGCCTACCAACGTCCTGACCATCAACGCCATAGACCCGCAGTCTGGAACAGCCGAGCTAAAAGCCTGCGCGGTGAAAATAGAGAAGGTGTAGAGCAAACGAGGACCGGCGGGGAACTTCCCGCCGGTCGAAGCGTTTCTCCAACTCGGGCCTGCGCTTAGTTGTTGGTCGCTGCCAACGCCTTCTTACCCGCGGGGTCCAACGGGCAGGATGATCCGGCCAACGGTGTCGTTGACCACACCGGCCGCCGAGGCGTACCAGGCGACGAGCGCCGTCACGAGCCCAACGTAGCCGCCAAGCACGACGATTGCGTCGCTGCCCAACACGTCGCCGATGCCAAGCAGGAAGAACGTCGCGGCCAGCAGGAGGAACAGGATGTTCACTGCCACGCTGACCTTGAACGAGCCGATCCACATGTACGACGTGAAGACGGCCCAGGCGAGGAGGAACCACCCGACGAAAAGGGGGAGCTGATCAGCGGGGATTCGCTCGGCGTAGAAGGTCTCCAACGCCCAGAACGTGAGCCAGAACGCGCCGTAAGAAGTGAACGCCGTGGCGCCGAAGGTGTTGTTATTGCGGAACTCCCATATTCCGGCCACGAACTGCGCGAGCCCACCATAGAAGGCCGCCAGGGGGAAGACCAGGGGTTCGCCTGACGCAGGCAAGAGCCCCGCGTTGAAGAGGCTCAACAGGAACGTCGTGAGCGCGAAAGCTGCCAGTCCCAAAGGAGCGGGGTCCGCTATGGGTGCCGCCGGTGGCGCCTCTCCCTGACCCTGAGTCTCGTCTCGTACTATCTGCCTGATCTGATCTTTTTGCGCGTCGGATTCGCTCATAGTTTCCCCTTTCCCCGAAGGTTCGTTGCCATGCCAAAGCAAATACACTCTTGACCGGATCCCTGTAAGCTCTCCTTTCCCCGAACAAGGCGGTCGATGCGGGTTTGTCGAAGCTACTCCATCCCTCCCCAAACATGTGCACAATACCACATAATCATCTTCTATACTCTTGACCGATTGACAAGTCTAACAGGATCTCTACCCAAAATTTGCCCTTAGATAAAGCCTTCGGATCAAACCCGTTTATCGTTGCCATCGCCAAATACTATGATGCTGTCCCACCTCGCACACGAGTCAGAAATAGTTCGGTCATGCATCATGCTACACTTTTGGCCGATATGCCCGAGGAGGTTTGGAGTGGATGGCCCGTGATCGTCCGTCGCACCGAGCCAGGGGACCACGAGGCCCTACAACGCATCTTCAGCGGCCCGCGGGCTATAGCTGGCACCCTGCAGTTGCCCTTCCCTTCGGCCGAGATGTGGCGCAAGCGGCTCACCGAGCCGCCGGAGGGACTGTTCTCGCTGGTAGCCTGCGTGGAGGACGAAGTAGTCGGAGAGATCTCACTTCACATCTCCCCCACCCGGTGGCGCATGCGTCACGTCGCCAGCATCGGCATGGCCGTGCGCGACGACTGGCAGGGCAAGGGCGTTGGGACGGCGCTGATGGAGGCGGCGCTCGACCTCGCGGACAATTGGCTGAACCTTACGCGCGTCGAGCTGCACGTCTACGTGGACAACGCCCCCGCCATCGCCCTCTACAAGAAGTTCGGGTTCGATATCGAAGGTACGCACCGCCACTTCGCCTTCCGAAACGGTGAGTACGTCGAAGGCTACTCCATGGCCCGGCTGACGAACCGCTGACGCGGTTCACCACGCTCCGGCTTCGCCTACGCTTGTCAGCACGTTCCGGCCTTTAGCCTCCACTTTCAGCACGCTTCGGGCCTTCGGCCCTCGCTTTCAGCATTTGAGTCTCTTGCATCTGATCAGTTCGAATGGGACCGCGTTCGGCCTTCTTGACGTCGTTCCCGCGAAAGCGCAAATTCACGAGCAGCGTAGGTGCTCCGTGGGCGATGAGGCTTTTCGCCGTGCCGTTGGGCGGCGAATACAATCGGTTAGGTTATGGCGAGGATTTCTGGGAGTGGTGGGGCTTGTGAGCTGTGCGGTCGGGTTGTGGAGCGGCGTACGAGGCACCATCTGATCCCGCGCAGCCGTCACGGGAACAAGCGGGTGAAGCGGTCGTTTAGTCGCGAGGAGTTGCATCGTACCGTGCCGCTTTGCGGTGCGTGCCACCGGCAGATCCACCGCACATTGACGGAGAAAGAACTGGAGCGGGAGTACAACACCGTTGAGGCGTTGCTCTCCCACCCCGACATCTTTCGGTTCGTGCGCTGGATCGAACGCAAGCCCCACGGCGTCGTAGCCCGTTAAACAGAATCGTGAAGTCAGAATTGTGACGTAGGAAAGAGCTACGTAATAGACAATTCCAACCTCAAACTTCTCGATTCCTAATTCTTCAGTCCAGGCTTACGTTTAGCTGGATGTCCACGTTGTTGCGCAGGGCGTTGGAGACGGGGCAGGCCTGCTCGGCTTCCTCGGCGGCGCTCCTGAACCCTTCCTCGTCGAGGCCGGGGACACGCCCGCTAACATCGAGCGTCTCGGTGGTGATCTTGAGGCTACCCATGTCGAGCACGCAGGTGGCGTTGACCCTCAGCTCCTCGGGGTCGTTGCCCTGCTCTCCGAGCACGTTGGAAAGCGCCATCGCGTAGCAACTCGCGTGCGCGGCGGCGATGAGCTCCTCGGGCGAGGTGTTGCCATTGGGGTTCTCGGTACGCGTTGCGAAGCTGACCTCGGCACCCGTCCACGCGCCGCTGCTCGCCAGGTCGAAAGTGCCAGATCCCTTCTGCAGGTCCCCGCTCCACACTACTTCCGCGCGTCGTTCCGCTGTAGGCATGCGTTCACTCCTATCCATCATTTTCTACAGATATTTTGCAGGTTACCCGGTCTTCGGGCGATCTAACCACGTACCGGGTTCGGGATCGGTCCTCTTGGCCCATGCAAAGTGCTTGAGAACCTCGACCCTCAGACCCGATACGACGCGCCCGCGAGCATAGAAGTCGAGCGCGATGATCCTGCAACCGCCCCCACCGCGGCATGCCACCCTCGAACAGGAGGTCTTCCTTGTCGCCGGCGGTGTTGCTGCCGCTGGTCGGGTGCGTGTTGTTCGCCTGGCACTGCAGGTTCTCGGAGATCGTGTTGTTCTCGATCACTAGCCCGCCCGTGTTCTGGTTGGCCTGGAAGTTCGCCCGGATAGTGTTTCCGCGCGTCACCATCCGGGCTTCGTTTTTGAAAAATTGCAGGTCGCCGTTGATCCGGGAGTTCAGCACGCTTCCGCTGCCGCCCTCGAGACCGTTCCCACTCCATCAACCCCCAGGTGTGGCGGCGGGTCACGGTGGCGAGCCACGCGCCGAGGTTGCTGTCCTCCGCGAGAGAGTCCAGGCCCTCAAGCAGGAGGCTGAACGTAAGCTGGGAGATGTCCGCGGCGTCCTCGCGCGAGAGCCCGTAGCCGCGGGGAATGGAGAACACGAGCCGCTCGTAGCGGTCCAGCACCCGCCGCCACGCCTGGGCTTCGCCCCGCTTGCAACCCAGGACAGGGTCTTTGTCCGTCCCCCTCACGGCCGCCATAATAATGCAACCTCGCCCCTGATACCGTCCGTTGGCAAAACGGGTCTGGGCGACTACGAGCAGGTCCTGCGCAGGGCCGACCCCGTATGGGCCCACAGGCGCGTCCCGGCCGCCTTCGCGAACGCCGTGGACGCCTGCCTGGAACCCGACCCCGACCGGCCGCCCGACGCTGCAAGACCTCACCGCGCTGAGGTAGGGCGTCGCCGTGGCGGGTGACAAACTTCTCACTAATTTCTCAGGAATTGGCCGAAATTAGAGCATCTTCACGGGCTTCTAACCGTCCTCCAATGTGTCCGGGCGATTATAGGTTCGAGTAGAAAAGTAGTTGTCCCAGAGAAAGGAAACAACTGTTAGCCACGAGAGAGCGAAACGGATTCCCTGGATCGTCGCCATACTGCTGGCGGTGCGCATCGCGCTGGCCGCGTGCGCCCCCGGAGGAGCTTCAGGGTCGAACGGTGACCAGGAGGATGGAC
>DATDKB010000127.1:0-7214 GCA_036520255.1 Rubrobacter sp.
GAGGGACTATCGGTTAGTAACCAAGGATTAGTGTCGGGACTCCAGGAAGATCTCCCGCGTCACCTCGCCCGATCCCAAACTGCGGGCGTGATCCTCGGCGAGCCGCCTGACCCTACCTCGCAAAAACGGCGGCACCCCGGCAACCTCCTGTAGCGCCTCGTCGGACCACTGGATGTCAGTTTCGCCGGTGGGCTGTGGCTTTTTCCAACGGAGCACGTTGTCTAGGACGTCTGCGAGGACGCTCGAGCCGGCATAGCCCACGAGCGGTCGCTCGACGAAGGGCCTGTTGGCGGTAGGGGGGCAGAGGGGGAGGAATGGTACTTCGAGGGCGTCGGCCACGCCCTCTTCCAGGCGTGTTCCGATGATCAGGTCCGGCTTCGCGGCTTCGATGCGGGCCGCGACCGCCTCCGGGTCATCTTCGACAAAGGCCCCTTCGGTGAAGGTGTGGGCGTGGAAGAGGAAGTCCCTTTCCAGGTGCGTGAGGTAGGTGCCGCAGGTGGTAACGTCCAGCCCGACCTCGCGGGCCAGGGCGTAGCCGAGGCCAAGGGGGTAGGTAAAGTCCCCGAAGATGGCGACTTTGCGGTTTTCGAAGGTCTCCGGCGGTTCCAAGCGCGCGTACCAGGGGAGCTTCGCCGTGCGGGCGAGCTCGGCCCAGATCGTACGCTGCACCGACTTGGGGTCGAGCTGGCACAGCTCGCCGATGGCCCGCAGGACGGCGCCGGTACCCGCGGCGCCGATCATCGGGGTCGTCACCCGCGGAATGCCGTACCCGTCCTGAAGGTAGAGGGTCGCGGACTCTCCGATCTCCCTGTACAGGAGCAGGTTGGCCCACGCGCGGGTGAGGCGGCCCAGGTCCCTCGTGTCCGCCCCCAGCGGCACCCTGGCGTTTACCTCGACCCCGATCAGGTCGAGGAGCCGCTCGGCCTCGGCGTACTCGGCCGCCGCGCCGGGCCCGAAGATGGGCGGCCCGAAGAGGTTAACCGTAGGATACGGACTCCTCTCGCGCGCGTCTTGCGTGTGGGCACGGATCAGGTCCTCCAACGTGAGCTCCGCGGCTTCCGTCTCCTTTATGCCAGGGCTCTCCCAGGGGAACGTCACCAGGTTGGGGTTTCTCGCGTCTCTCTCGGGTAAAGGGTCGATCTGGATCTTCTCCCCCGAGAGCAGGGACGCTTCCGAGCGGACCAGGACGATGGTCTCCGCCCTGGGATGGCGCCTGAGTACCCCTGAGAGGTCGCGAACAAGGTTTCCCGGCGCCATCGAGTCCTCTGCCCTCTCGCGCAGTGGGCTTAGCGTGACCGGCGCCAGAGTCCCCGTCCGCTCGTGGGTCCCGTAGAGCGTCGGGAAGTACGTTTCGCCTGGCAGCGCCCTGAGCAAGGCGTGCACGCCCCCGATGCTTGTGACGGTCCGCAGGATGCCGTAGCTCTGCGGACCCTCGTAGACGCCGCGCACCAGCCTCACAGGTTCAGCGAGTCCAGGGTCTCTGCGCGCTTCAGGGTACTTGCCAGGAGATCCAGGATGCGACGGGCGCCGTCGTAACCGTACAGACCGGCCCTAAGGAAGTCCTGGGGCGAGCGGCACAGGTGGCCGCGGGCGACGAGCGGCAGGGGGAGGCCGGGACTACATATCACCACGTCGGGCCTCGCCTCGTCGATCCGGTTCGCCTGCCCCCTGTAATCCGGGGAGACGACCACGTCCACGTCTGGTCCCAAAGTCTGCAGCTCGGCGGACAAAAACCTTCGGTCGAGCCGCGGCGCTCCGACCTCGAGCACCACGGCCCCCGCGTCGACGAGGAAGCGGGCGAGCGGTATCTCGAACCCCGTGTCGCCGGCGAAGAACACTCGCTTTCCCCTGATGCGGTTCCTCAGAGCTCCGAGATCCTCCCACGCCGACCTCGCCCGCACCACCTCGCTGGTCCTGTACCCGGCTTCCTCCGCCACGTCCTGCACGAAGCGGGCCGTGCCGTCCACGCCGATGGGCATGAGCGTCTTGATCACAGTGGCCCCGCGCCTCTCGGCGGCCGCAGCCGCGGCCGTCAAATTCGGGTCCATCACGGCCACGACCGTACCCTCCCCGAAGGGCGGAAGCTCGCTCGTTCTGTCCGCCGGTACGGCCCCCGCGACCTCCACGCCGGCCCTTGTGAGCTCGGCGGCGAGACCCTGGGCGGCTCCCGGCGAGAGGGCGCCGCCCAGCAGCACCACGGGCCGGGCGTCGCCCGGCTCCAGCGCTTCGCGGCCCCGACCTAGCAGGCCGCCGAAGAGCCTGCCGCGCTTTGCCGGGGAGGCCGTCTGTACGAGGTCCGAGGTATTTCTCTTGGGGCAAAGGTTCACCAGGGCCGCGACGACGCCGTCCTCGAGGTCAGTGGAAAGCGTGCCCGGGACCTCGTGGGGCGCGTCGAGGTTCACCACCTCCGCGGGCAGGTCGAGCTTGCGGGCCGCGAGCCTCACCTCGAACACGGCGTCTACCCCGAGCGCCTCAACCGAGCGTCCCGCCACGAGCAGCACGAGCTCCGTGCCGCGCAGCCCTGACGCGCTGTCCACTATGCGAGAGGCCAGAAGACCCTGTGGAGGGGGGTCAGAGGGGTCGAGGACGGCGAAGGTTACGTGCGGCTCGTGCCCGGAGGGGGGGAGGTTCGGGGAGGGCGCCGCCGGCAGGCACTGGACCAGGTGCGCTTCTGCCTGCGTGCCGACGACGACCACGAGAACGTCCTGAAGCCTCCGTGCCAGGCCACTGACGGCATGCAGAGGTGGGAGAACGTCCGGTATCCCCGACTCGTTGAGGATCGTCACTCTGCATTCCTATCTAGCGGAGGCCGGTGTTTCAGCCTCGTCACCACAGAAGGTACTAGTTTAAGGCGTTAAGGGTGTCAAGCGCCAGTGCCATCATGTTATCCACGGCGCCGCGCAGTTCCTCGTCACTGATCCTGACTATCTCCTGGCTGATAGTGTCGGAGACGGTCAGCAAACATCCAGCCCTCACGCCGTGCATCGCGGCTATCGTGAAGATCGCCGCCGCCTCCATCTCGACCGCCAGCACCCCGAGATCTCCCCACAACGCGGCGGGGTCTTCGGTAGGGTCGTAGAACAGGTCGGCGCTGACTATGGGGCCGACAAAGGTCCGCCGCCCCGCATCCTCGCCGGAGTGGTAGGCCGCGTGGACGATGTCGAAGTGGGCCGCCGGGGCGTAGGGGACGCCACGGGTGAGCGATGAGACCGTGCCGTCCTTCGGGGTCGCCGAGGTCGCGACGATGAGATCCCCAAGTTGCAACTCCCTGCTGTACCCCCCACACGTACCGACCCTGAGCAAATTTCTCGCCCCGAGCTGTATCAACTCCTCCGCCACGATCGAGGCGCTCGGGCACCCCATCCCCGTAGTCTGGACCGAGACCGGCTCTCCCTTGTAAGTGCCCGTGTAACCAAGCATCCCGCGCTCTTCGGTCACCAGCCTCGCGTCCTCGAAGAAATTCTCGGCGATGTACTTCGCCCGCAGGGGATCGCCGGGCAGCAGGACGCTCTCCGCAAAAGCTCCCGGCTCCGCGCGCACATGAACGGGGCTCATGATCGACTCCCTTCGGTCGTCTTAGCATTTCAGCCTCTTGGTTTGCTGACCGGCTGAAATGCTGACCAGCTATTTCACAGGCTATCCAGGATAGCAGGGGGAGGCTCTACGGGCTCGCCGGAGATATCCAGCGCTTCGAGCACGAGGCGCTCGGCCCGCTCTGCTTGGCGTTCGCCGTAGAGGCGGGCTATGGGTTGGTTTTTCTGGATCCGGTCTCCCGCCCTCACGAGGACTTCTATACCTGAGCCCGGGTCCACTCGGTCCCCTTTTCTTGCGTGGCCGGCCCCGAGGGCGAGGGCCGCGCTGCCGATGCCTGATGCCGCGAAGCGTGCTACGTAGCCGTCTTTCGGGGCCTTTACTTCGTTGACCTCATCCGAGACGGGGAGGTCTTCCAGGGCTTCGGCGTCGCCGCCCTGGGCCGTGACGAACTCGCGGAACTTCTCGTAGGCCGCGCCCGAGGTGAGGGCGTTCTCGACGGCGGACTCCGCGTCGGGGGTGCCTTTCAGCTCGAGGAGGCGGGTGGCGACGTGGTTTACCTCGTTTGTGAGGTCGTCGGGGACGGGTTCGTTCTTGAGCAGGCGGACGCTCTCGCGGACTTCTAAGGCGTTGCCCACGGCGCTACCCAAGGGGTTGTCCATGTCCGTAATCAGGGCCGAGGCCCTGACGTCGAGGTCTTCGCTCAGACGCACCAGGAGCTCCGCCAGCCTGCGGGCGTCGTCGGTCGTCTTCATAAAGGCTCCCGAGCCGCGCTTCACGTCGTAGAGGAGGTGGCCCGCTCCTGTGGCAACCTTTTTGGAGACTATCGAGGAGCCGATGAGGGGCAGGGAGTCCACCGTGCCCGTTGTGTCGCGGAGGGCGTAGATCTCCTTGTCGGCGGGCGCGAGATCCCCTGCCTCGATTATGGCGAGCCCGACCTCCTCGACCTGGCGCGCGAAACGCTCTTCGGAGAGGTCGAACGAGAAGCCAGGGATGGACTCCAGCTTGTCTATGGTGCCGCCGGTCGTGCCGAGTCCCCGCCCCGAGAGCTTGACCACGGGGGCCCCGCAGGCCGCCGCTATGGGGAGCGCCGTCAGGCTCACCTTGTCCCCGACACCGCCAGTCGAGTGCTTGTCCACGCAATCGGGGAAGGAGTAGGTCTTGCCGGATTCTGCCATCGCCCGCGTCAGCGCGAGCGTCTCCCCGTAATCCATGCCGTGGATAAAGATCGCCATCAGAAGCGAGGCCATCTGGTAGTCGGGGATCTCTCCAGTGGTGTAGCCCTCAACCACACCCTGAATGAGCTCGTCCGAAAGCTCCCCGCCGAACTTCTTGGTCTCTATAGCGTCGATAACTGCGTTTACGGAATGCACACGGTCCCCACTTTCATCGCCCCTGCCACATTCTAGCGGGTGCGCGGATCCCGAGCCTTACTCCGGTAGCGCTGATAGAACGCCGGCCAGTTTGTAGAGATCCGGGTCGAGCGGACGCTGCCCGTCCACGACCTCGCCGAGTGGGATGCGGCAGATCTCGTCCCCGCAGAGGCCCACCAACTTCCCCGAGTCGCCGTCGGCGAGCACGCGGTCGAAAGAGGTCGAGCTCCCACTGGACTGGATGTGCCCGAGCACCGTGAGGTCCGCTTTGTAAGAGCCGCCAGCGTCGTTCACGAAGTCTCTGAATTCGCCGGCCGATGGGGATGCCCCCTTTGCCGCTACCACCGTGAAGCGCGGCTTGCCCTTGTCGTAGGACTCGTTCAGGAGCTCCAACAGCTTCTCCGGTTGCGTTTCGAACTCGGGGACCATGACCGCGTCGGTGCCGCCGGCGATGGCGCTCATCACAACCAGAAAGCCCGAGTCGCGTCCCAGCACCTCGACCACAATCGCCCTGCGATGGGCGGTCGCCGTGTCCTTTATGCGAATTATCACCGTCGTGGCCGTGTTCAGCGCCGTGTCGACGCCGATGGAGAGATCGGTGCCTGGGATATCGTTGTCTATGGTGGCGGGGACCCCCACCGTGGGCAGGCCGAGTTTGTCGAGCGCCAGCCCGCCGGAGAGGCTCCCTCCGCCTCCGATCACGACGAGCCCCTCGGCTCCCGCGTCGCGCAATACCTCCATCGCCCGCTCTTTGCCTTCCTCTTTCTCCTCGAAGTCGGATGAGCGGCCCGTGACTAGAACGGTCCCGCCCAGTTGCACGTAGCCCCAGAGCTCGGCGCGGTCGACCGGTCGGATCTCACCTTCCAGCAGCCCATAATATCCCTCCTCGACCGCGAGGACCTCCCAGCCCCGTGAGAACACCTCCTGCGCCGCCGCCCGCAAGGCGGCGTTCATCCCGGGAGCGACCCCCCACTCGTCAACACCGCTATCTTCAAAGACCTCTCCTCTCGTTCGGATTCAGAGACGAGTGATGTACCCGCGGGCGGCGTTTTTCTCCCCGGGCCGAGTAACGTGGCGTTTCTTACGCGGGTAGAATTTACGCGGGTTGGCGAGAGGGAGGAAGAGCCGTGGTCTGTTCGGTGCGGGTTATGAGCTTCAACGTCAGGGCTGCTTCGCACAGGAGGGATGGGGTCAACCTCTGGGAGCATCGGAGGGCCATGAACGTCGAGACCATAAGGGGTTATCGACCGGATGTGATCGGCTTCCAGGAATGCCAGAGCGAGAACCTGAGGGTCTACGCAAAAGAACTGCCCGGCTACACGCCTCTTAAGGAACCCGTCTACGGCACGGGCCAGGTCGAGGAGTACGCCGCCATCTTCTTCGACCCGAAGCGGTTCGAGGAGCTAGACTCCGGCGGGTTCTGGCTCTCGGATACGCCCGAGGAGTACTCCGCGAGCTGGGGAAACGAGGTAATCCGCTCCGCCAACTGGGCCGTGCTGCGGAGCAGGGAGAACGGCGCCTCGTTCCTGCACGCTAACACGCATCTCGACCACGTCAGCGAGCCCGCGCGCGTCCAGGTCACTCTCCCGCGCCCCAACGTCCAGCGGCCTGAAAAGGTCGGGGGTCAGGTCGCTCCGTCTGATTTCCATGCGCCGAGTCTACTCCATACCCGCGATAAAGGTACGGGGTATCCACCGAGGTCGTCTGGACGGGCGGGCATTCGTGCTGCGGATGAATGCCAAGCTCCTCTGATCCGCCATTCCCGCGAAAGCGGGAATCCACGGGTAGCATAAGATGTAGGCCCGCGCGGTGGCCGGCTCCGTAATGGCGCCGGCGTTCACCCGGGCCCGTTACGACCTACGTGCGATCCGGGACGCTTGCAACGGCCGTCGGAAAATCATGTGTCAGTTGCGGAGTGGGTGGACGCTCAAACCAGGCTTTTCCCCGGTAGTTCGTCCTTGTCCACGCCGAGCCACGCCGCTACGGTCGCTCCCACATCGGAGAAGCCATCGCTGACGCCGAGGTCTTGCGGCTCGGCACCGACGACGAGGAGCGGGACGCGCTCGCGGGTGTGGTCCGTCCCTTTGAACGTCGGGTCGTTGCCGTGGTCGGCGGTGATGATCATGAGATCTTCTTCGGTCAATGCGTCGAGCAGCCCCGGCAGTCGGTCGTCGAAGCGTCTTATGTTCTCGGCCATGCCTTCCGGGTCGCGGCGGTGACCGTACTTGGCGTCGAAGTCGACCAGGTTGGCGAAGACGAGGCCCGACTCGTCACGGCCCAAGGCCTCCAGGATGGCGTCCACCTTGGCGT
>DATDKB010000128.1:0-4567 GCA_036520255.1 Rubrobacter sp.
GAGGGTCCTGATCCGCTTCGACCTCATGCGCAGCCTCTGGCTCTCCGACGCGGACGAACCCCTGGCCGAGGCGGAGCCGGGCGCGCTGTGGTTGGAGCTGGACAACGAACTGCGCGTCCGAGGGCTGGGCCTTACGGTCTACCCCACGAGCGCCCCGAGGGCCACCATCGGGGGCTGGCTGGCCCAGGACGGCATCGGGGTCGGTTCCTTCGAGTACGGCCGCCTGAGCGAGAACGTAGTCTCGGCCGAAGTCGTGATGCCCGGCGGCACCCGCCGAACCCTGGGTGGCGACGAACTGCGCTCCGTCGTCGGTCGCGAAGGGGGGATAGTGGTCCGCGCAACCCTGCAGACCAGGCGCGCCGAAGACGACGCGCCCTTCGCCCTGGCTTTCGGAGACCGCGAGCGGCTGGCCGATGCCGTGGCGAACATCTTCCGCGAAGGTTTACCGCTCTGGCATCTGGCCTTCCTGAGCCCAGAGATGGCCCGTCTCAGGGGCCTCGGTCAAGATCACCTCCTCTTCGGGGCCTACCCCGGCGGGCGGAGAGCGGCGGTCGAGGAGGCGCTCCGGGAGGTCGCCTCATCCGCCGGCGGGCGCGTGCTTCCCCCTGCCGACGCGTACCGGGTCTGGGGAGAGCGATTCTTCCCCATCGCGCCCTCGCGCCCCACGCCTGTTCTGTCGGAGAGAGCCTTCATCCAGGTAGGGATGATCCCGGCAGCCCTGAAGAGCCATGCAAACGAGGCCGTCCAGGGCACGGTCGCCCGCTCGGGAGAGGTGCTGATGCTCGCCTTCGACCCAGGCGAAGGAAGCCAGGCACGGTGAGTAAGAGGCGGGTTCGGGGACGCCGTATCAGCCTCTCTGACCTATAGTGATCACTAGTCTCATCAACTTTGCTCATGGCGGATCTCCATCCTAGGACTAGGCTCTAATAAGAGCACGAGCCCCGCTGCCGGAAGGAGTTGAGTTCTCATGATGAACGGTTTAGGTGGGATGATAGGCGGCATGGGAGGTTTGGGGACGATCTTCGTGCTGTTCTGGATCTCGCTTCTTGCGGTAGTGATCTGGGCTATGGCGAGGATTTTCCCTTCCCGCGCAGCCGCCACGCCCCGGAGCCCAGCAGGCGACGATCCCGCTGTCGAGGCCCTGCGAGTCCGCTTCGGCCGCGGCGAGATCGACGCCGAAGCATACATACGCGACCTCGAAGTCTTGGAGTCGGGACCGTCCGCCCCCAGCAAAGAGCTTCCGGTCCACTAACCGCACCGGCTGGTCAACCGCCGATCCGCAGCGGTCCTCTGCGACGGTGGACGCTGAGGTAGGCGAAGGGCTTCGACACGGCCCGCGTGGAACGCCGGGCGCCCCGCGGGACGAAGACCATGGTCTCGTTCGATACGGGATGCTCTTTTCCGTCCACGCAGACCAAACCCGAACCCGACACGCCAACGATCAGCACGTCGACCTCGTCGTTGACGTGCTCTCCGACGCCTCCTCCCGCCTCGAAACGAACCAGGTTGGCGTTGAGGTCTCCGCTCCCTTCGAGGGTCCAGACCACGCCCTCCCGCCCGGTCGCCGATCCAGCCACCTCGCCAAGGTTCACTGAACGTTGCTCCCGCATACGTTCAGTACCTTAACCCGAACCATGCCCGGCGTCTCCCGCTACGCAGGGACTGCTATGGGGAAAGCTGACCGATCATGTAACCTTCCCGGGTACGACACGAACGAGGCAAACGAGACGGTTCGTCGGGGTGTAAAGGAGCACGAGGGTTTGCGGCTGGAGTTGAGCAGCGAGGGGCGGTACGCGTTGAGGGCCCTGCTCTACCTCGCCTGGACCGGAGAGCGGGTGCCGGCGCAGAGGATCTCAGCCGAGGCCCACATCCCACGCCGACTGCTGGCCCGCATCCTGGCCAGTCTCTCCCGCGCGGGCCTGATCGAGAGCGAACAGGGCCGCAACGGCGGCTCCAAGCTCGCGCGACTGGCCGGCCGAATCACGCTCCGCGAGGCCGTGGAAGCCGTGGAAGGACCGTTCGGCGTGACCAACTGCATCATGTCAGACCGCATCTGCGGACAGGGCTCCCCCTGCGCCCTGCACGAGGCCTGGGAGAAAGGCCAACAGACGATCCTCGATTACCTCGCCACCCAGACCCTCGAAGACTTTCTCACCCAGAACCCCTCGGTCCAACTGCCCCCCAGAACCTAGCGCTGCCCCAACGGACCTCCGAATGACACCGTGTCCGCCCGGACGGACGCGCTTTCCGCTCGCGGGCGCATGCCGATCCCTTCTCATCCGTCTTTCCCGCGAAACTTGTCCCCGCGAAAGCGGGGAGCGGGAATCCACTCCCACCAAGAGGTGCCCGTGCGCTATGGCGGTCCGCGTCGTGCCTCCGGCACTTACCCGGACTTGGTATGACTTGCGTGATCATCTGGCCCATGTTTATATTACGAATTGAGTAATAGTTTAGTTGAAGCCTGCTGGTTCGGCGTTGGTTGTGGAGGTGGCTTTTGGACGCGGGGTCTGGTCGTCGGGGGTTGCTCGTGTCCAGGGGCTGGGTGCAGGCTGTGGTGCTGACGCTTCTGTTCGGGTTTCTGGTGCTTGGGATCATGGGCTACGGGACCTACAGCGGGCAGCCGCCGATCCCCGAGAAGGTCGTGGACCCCGCTGGCAAGACCGTGTTCACCGGGGGGGACATAAGGGAAGGACAGAAAGTATTCCTCCGCAACGGCCTGATGGAGTACGGCTCGGTCTTCGGGCACGGCGGTTACCTCGGCCCCGACTACACCGCCGACTACCTGCGTCGCTCCGCCCTCGCGGTCCGCAAGCACTACGGGGGCAGGGGTTCCGATCGAGCAGCGGCGCGCACCGTCGAAGACTTCAAGAATAACCGTTACGATCCCCAGACGCGGACGCTAACGTTCACGGGGGCCCAGGCTGTCGCCTTTAGAGAGGTCACTGACCACTACGAGCGCTACTTCGGCGAGCCCACAACCAGGTACGGGTTGCGTCCTGGGGCCATCACTGACTCGACCGAGATAAGGCAGCTCGCGGCCTTCTTCGGTTGGTCGGCCTGGGCAGCGGCGACGGAGCGCCCCGGGAAGGACTATTCGTACACCAACGACTGGCCGCCCGAGCCGCTAGTCGGCAACGAGGCGACGGCCAACACGGTAGTGTGGAGTGTGTTGTCCCTGATCGCCCTGCTCGGCGGTCTCGGGCTCCTCTTCGGGGCGGTCGGACGGTGGAGCTTCCTCGGCTGGCGCGGCAGGGACCAGCAGAGCCTCTCGTTCCGCACCCCCGGCGACGTGGCGCTGACGCCGGCGCAGCGCGTGTGCGTGTATTTCTTCCTGGTCATGGCCGCCCTATTCCTGATCCAGACGCTCGTCGGGGCCGCCACAGAGCACTACAGGGCCGACGTGGCCAGCTTCTTCGGGTTCGACCTTGCCAGGCTCTTGCCCTTCAACGTGGTCAGGACCTGGCACGTGCAACTCTCCATCTTCTGGACGGCGACTTCGTTTCTCGCTGCGGGCATCTTCCTGGCGCCCATGATCGCTGGCCGCGAGCCAAGGGGCCAGAAGTGGCTCGCGTACGGGCTGCTCGGCGCCCTGGCCGTCGTGGTGTTCGGCAGCCTTATCGGCGAGTTCCTTGGCATCCACGGTTGGATGGGTGGCCTGTGGGCCTGGTTTGGCAACCAGGGCTACGAGTACCTCGACCTCGGTCGTTTCTGGCAGATACTACTATCGCTCGGGCTCTTCTTCTGGGTGGTCATGCTCTTCCGGGCGATACGCGGGCGCCTCAGGAACGAGCGCCTGGGCAACATGCCGTGGATGTTCTTCCTCGCGGCCCTGGCCATCCCAGCCTTCTACGCCGTCGGACTTCTCGCCAGGCCCGACGCTAGCTTCCCGACCGCCGACTACTGGCGCTTCATGGTCGTGCACCTCTGGGTCGAAGACTTTCTGGAGTTGTTCACGACCGTCATGGTCGCCTACATCTTCGTCCTGCTCGGCGTCGTCTCCGAGAGGGTGGCGCTCACGGTTATTTTCCTTGACATCGTGCTCTACTCCGTCGGCGGGGTGGTCGGCACGCTGCACCACCTCTACTTTTCCGGGACGCCTGCATCGGCGATGGCCCTCGGCGCGTTCTTCTCGGCGGCCGAGGTGATCCCGCTAACCTTTTTGACGTTCGAGGCGTGGAGCTTCTTGCAGCTCGGGGCGCACCAGGAGTCGCGCTCGCGCACGCCGTTCCCACACCGCTGGGCGGTGATGTTCCTCGTGGCCGTCGGCTTCTGGAACTTCCTCGGCGCCGGCATCCTGGGGTTCCTGATCAATTTGCCCATAGTCTCCTACTACGAGATAGGGACGGCCCTGACCGCGGCGCACGCCCACGGGGCGATGATGGGCGTCTACGGGATGCTCGCGGCGGGCTTCGCCATGTTCTGCCTGCGCTACCTGATCCCCGAGGAGCGCTGGTCCGAGCGCGCGGCGAAGTGGAGCTTCTGGTCCCTCAATCTCGGGCTCGCCTGGATGATCTTCGCGACCCTCTTCCCCCTCGGCATCCTGCAACTCTACGAATCAGTGAACACG
>DATDKB010000129.1:0-9442 GCA_036520255.1 Rubrobacter sp.
CAGCTCCAGGGGGGATTACTGGAGGGTCGGGTGGGAGGCGTGGAAGGAGCACCCCTTCACCGGCACAGGAGCAGGGACGTTCCAGTACACGTGGCTGGAAGATAGGCCCTCGCTCAAGGGCGTCAAACAGATTCACAACCTGTACCTTGAGCAGGGCACGGAGACCGGCCTTTTCGCCTTCATCGCCCTGCTCGGCTTCGTGGCCGTCCTCCTCGGACACACGGCAAGGGCCGCGTGGCGGTCGGGGGGAGAGCGACGGGTGCTCCTCTCCGGGCTCGCCTGCGCGCTTGCGGTCTACCTGATCTCCTCGGCCGCCGAGTGGCACTGGTATATGCCCGCTTCGACGATGTTCTTTTTTGTCCTCGCCGCCATCGCCATGAAGTTCGCCTCCAGGGAAGACTGGGGCTCCGCGGAGGACGACGCCCCCGCGAACGGCGGGGCCTCACAGGCCTGACAGCACCAGTCCTATGAGCGACGAGAGCCTCCAGTCGGAAAGCGGCTACGACGCCGGGGTGAAGTGCGTGGCCAGGGAGGTCGGCGTTGGCTCGGCGGGGCAGGGCGTCGGTCGTCTCCTCGGCTACGCGACGCACGCGTCCGTGGCGTGGATGTACGGCCCGGCCCAGCTCGGCTTCTACGCCCTCGGCATCACGGTCGTGCAGGTGGCGAGCATCCTCTCGCAACTCGGGATGGACAACGGCGTGGTCCGCTACGTAGCCCACCACGGGGCCGGCGGCGACACAGCGAGGGTTCGTGGTACCATCCTCCAGTCGCTCGCCGTTACGCTGGCCCTCAGCCTGACGCTCTCGGTCCTGCTCTTCGCCGGGGCCGGGTATCTGGCCGAGAGCGTGTTCGGCAAACCATTCCTTGCGACCATGTTCCGGGCCCTCGCGGTCGGTCTACCCTTCCTCACGTTTATGAGCATGGCGCTGTGGGCGACCCAGGGTTTCGGGACCCTCAAGTACGCCGCGTTCGTGGGGCAGGCGGCGAGACCACTTCTGAACCTGGTGCTCCTCGTTTTCTTCTATCTGGTTGGCGTCCAGATACTCGGGGCCGTGGCGGCGTACGTGATCTCGATGGCCCTCGGTGCGGCGCTCGCGCTGGCCTCCCTGAGAAGGGTCTTCCCCGGCCTTCTCGCCGGCAAGGCCGAGTACGAGGGCAGGGAGCTCTCCGTTGCCTCCGCCCCGATGATCGTGGCCAACGTCACCCAGTACTCGAACCTTTGGACCGCCGTCGTCGTGCTGGGCGTCTTCGAGCCGGTGCCGACCGTCGGCGTCTACAGCGCCGCAGCCCGCACGGCGGCGCTCTCCAGCCTGGTCCTGATCTCCTTCGCCGGCGTCTTCTCGCCCCTAGCCGCTGGCCTCTACCGCCAGGAACGGCTCGGTGAACTGGGCCGGCTATACGCCGACGTCTCCCGCTGGGCTTTCACCGGCGCCCTCGCCTTCTTCCTTGTA
This sequence comes from Rubrobacter sp., assembly GCA_036520255.1. Lineage (GTDB taxonomy): Bacteria > Actinomycetota > Rubrobacteria > Rubrobacterales > Rubrobacteraceae > Rubrobacter_D. Next base: position 1,452 of record DATDKB010000129.1, read on the forward strand.
ACGGCCCTGTTCTCCAGGGACGTCATGCTGTTCTTCGGCGAAGAGTTCGCCCACGGCTGGCCCGTGGTGGTGGTGATCTCCGCGGCCCAGCTCTTTAACTCCTCAGTGGGGCCGACGGCCCGTCTCCTCGCGATGACGGGACACCAGAAGGCGGTCATGGTCTCGACCGTCGGGTCCGCGATCGCGGCCGTCGCGTTGAACTTCCTGCTCGTGCCCCACTACGGTGTCGGCGGCGCAGCGGCCGCCACGGCTGCTGCCCTCGTCCTCGCGAACGGCTCGTCCCTCATCTTCGTCCGCCGCCGGCTCGGTTTCTGGCCGTACGGCCCCAGGTACGTGAAGCCGCTCCTCGCCGGTTTCGTCGCCGCGGCGGTGACGTTAGGGATCAGGGCGTTGCTTCCCACCATAGAAGGGCTTCCGGCGCTGCTCCTTTTCGCGCCCATCATCCTTGTGATATTCGCCTGCGCGCTGGTCTCACTCGGCCTTTATCCGAGCGACCGCCGGTTCCTCGCCTCCTTCGGCGGAGCGATGAGGGACGCGCTCGGAAGAGAGCCCGCACGATGAGCAGAGCCCCGCTCTCACGGCTGCTCGGGGGGTTGTACGTTGACCTCGGGAAGGGGGATCATAGAGACTCCGTCTTTCTCGCCGGGAGCGGGAGGAGCGGGACCACGTGGCTGTCGGAGGTGATCAACCACAGCGGAGGGTACCACTACGTCTTCGAGCCCTTCAACCCGGCCAGGGTGGGCGCGTTTGGACACTTCCGCAGCAAGCAGTACCTGAGACCCGACGACACGCGCGAGGAGTTTCTGAAACCTGCCTCTCTCGCACTGACGGGAGCCCTCAAGAGTTCCTGGACGGACCGGTTCAACAGGGCGCTCGTGGCGCGGCGGCGCCTGATCAAGGACATAAGGGCCAACCTGCTCCTCGGTTGGATGAGAGCCAACTTCCCCGACATGCCCATCGTCCTCCTGCTGAGACACCCCTGCGCCGTCGTCGCCTCCCGCCTCGCGCTCGGTTGGAAGGACAATCTCAGTGAGACAATGGAACAGCAGGATCTGGTGGAGGATTTTCTCCTCCCCATGGAGACGGGGATACACGCCGCTCGAGACGCCTTCGAGCGTCACCTCATCCTCTGGTGCATAGACAACTACGTTCCCCTGCGGCAGTTCGCGCCGGGGGAGATACACCTCACCTTCTACGAGAACTTGCTTATCAGCCCGGAAGCTGAGCTACAGAGCCTCTTCACCTTCCTAGGCGAGGACCTGGACGACCGAACCTGCGACAGGCTCGACCGCCCCTCGCCCCTGAGCCGCAAAGATGCTCCTATTCCTTCCGTGGACGGGTGGCGCGTCCGGGTGGACGCCTGCCAACTACAGAGGGTCGGTGAGATCCTGGCCCTCTTCGGCCTCGATGGGATCTACGGCGAGGGGCCGATGCCCGATCCTTCTGGCGCCTACGTCCTAATGGAAGGGAAGTAAGGGTCTCTCGTGAAGCCGCCCGTGGTGATGCTGGCCGGAGTCAGGTGGGACTTCCTCTGGCAGCGGCACCAGACGCTGGCCACCCTCTTCGCCGGCGCCGGCTACCCCACCGTCTTCGTCGAGACAACCGGCCTAACTAATCCTCGCCCCGGTATGGCCACGCTGAAAAAGGTACTCTCGCGGGTCGGTCGCTCCCTGGGGAAGGCAGGGTCCCCGGAGGGACACAAGAACCTCACGGTTTACGCACCGCTCACCGCGCCGCCGACTTCGCAGACGTTTACGTGGGTGAACGAGAGGTTTCTCGTCCCGCGCGTGCTGCGCGACCTCGGGAAGATAGCGGGCCGCCGCCCCGTCGTCGTCGCCTATCTGCCCACGCGGACGACGCTGGATCTGATCTCCGGCCTCGAACCGAGGCTCCTCCTCTACGACTGCTCCGACGACTACGTGCAATTCCCTGGTGCTCCAGGGAGCATCGCACGGACGGAGCGCGAGCTCCTCCTGGGCGCCGACCTCGTCTCCTGCACCTCGCGACACCTGCTGAAAAAGGTGAAACTTCTCAGGTCAGACGCTTTCCTCAGCGGTCCCGCCGTGGACTACGACCGGTTCGCCGTGCTGCAAGACCAGCCTCCGGCAGATGAGGTCAGCACCGTCTGCTTCTTCGGTGATGCGACCAGGGAGCGCATAGACTTCGAAGCGTTCGAGGCCATTGCCCGGACGGGTTTTGGCTTACGCATCGTCGGTGGCCTCGACGGTGTGGGAAAGAAGCTCCTGAGGATGCCGGGAGTAGAGTACAGGGGAGAGGTCTCCAATGCGGAGCTTCCAGGTGCGCTGGCGGGCGTGGACGCCTTCATTCTGCCCTACAGGGTAAGAGATCTGACCCGGGCCATCTCGCCGGCCAAGACCTACGAGTGCCTTGCCGCCGGAAGGCCCGTCGTGTCAGCCCCCCTCCCCTCGATGGAGGAACTCGGCGACTATATCTATCTGGCGAAACGCCCGGAGGAGTACGTGAGGATTTTGCGTAGCTTGTGGGACAACGAAACGGAGGAAAAGATACGAAGCGGTATCGAGCTTGCCCGTGCGAACTCGTGGGATGCCCGCTTCGTCGAGCTGGAAGGGGCGATCTGGCGCGCCATGTAAAGAAGCGCCCATCCAGGGTGAGCGTGCTCGGGATCGGCGTCGACCCGGTAACCGTCGAGGAGTTGCACGCCGGGATAAAGCATCTGGTTGAGAGCGGGGAGTGGGGCACGGTTCTGAACGTGAACGCCAACTGCCTCAACCTCCTCTACGAGGACGCCGTGCTACGCGGGTTCTTCGGCGACGCCGATCTGGTGTTTTGCGACGGGTCCGGGGTGATGCTCGCGGCGAGGCTCCTGGGAAGTCGGATTCCGGAGCGCATCACCTACGCCGACTGGGCGTGGCGGCTTGCCGCCTTCGCAGAAGCCGAGGAACTCTCATTATTCCTGCTCGGCGCCGGGCCCGGCGTGGCCGAGAAGGCCGCACAGGAACTTCGTTCGCGGCATCCTGATCTCCACATCGCTGGGGTCGAGCATGGGTACTTCGATCACACGCCGGGCAGCCCGGAGAACGAGGCGCTCCTGCAAAGGGTGAACGCCGCGAGGCCGGACATCCTAATCGTCGGGTTCGGGATGCCGCTCCAGGAACGCTGGTTGATGGAGAACCGGCACAGAATAGACGCCGGCGTCGCCCTCACGGGCGGGGCCGTTTTCGACTACGTCTCCGGAAATTTGCGCCGCGGACCACGCCTACTCACGGACAACGGCTTCGAGTGGCTGGCGCGCCTGCTCGTCGAGCCGCGCCGTCTGTGGCGCCGCTACCTGATCGGCAACCCCCTCTTCCTACTCAGGGTGCTTGGGCAACGCCTCGCCAAAGGACGGTCCACCGGGACGCCCGGTGGAGGTCGCCGAACGTGAATCAAAACCCTTGAAGTCTTTCGCCCCTGGCCGATAAAGGTCAGGCAATAGCGCTCACATCCCTGGAGGGAGGAGAATGCGTTCTACTAGGGTATTGCTCGTTGCCCCTTGTTTGTTCGCGGTCATGGCCGTGATCGCACAAGGGGAGGGTGCGGCGCGACAAGCGCCACCCGCGGCTAATACGGAGAGGACGGAAGGGGCGGTGATGGACGCGTCCATCGTCCACCCCGCGAGCTGGACCGTCGAGCGCGAACGGTACACCTCGGGTGGTACCTACGGATTCACGCTCTGGAGGCCCGAACCCGGTGGGTCCCAAGACCACGGCGGGACCCCGGCCGTACGCGTTGCCCTGGCGGAAAAATTGCGACCCTCCGGCATCGAGGCGGAGGTCGGTCAAACGCTCGCCTACTACGAAAACCAGGGCGTGGCCTTTGGGCCATCCCCGGGAGCACCCCGGTCACGAGGGTCTACGTACCCGTGGACGGACGGGTGTACAGGATAGACGTCTTTTCCGAGGCGCCGGGGGAGGAGGGGCTCGATGCGGGCGACAGGCGATTGCTCGGGACGCTGCGGGTCGGGCGGCCGTCCGCTTCCGTCGCCTCCCTAAGGCTGCCGTGCGAACGCCCACGAGGCCCTCTACCCGGCGGAGGGCAAGGAGCCTGGGATGCCGGATCGCGGCTGGACGTCCTCGTCGGCTGGCGAGGAGCCAGGTGGAATCGAGTACTCGGCCTTGGAGACGGGTGAAAAGCGGCTCTTGGGGGATGCTGGCAGGCCAACCCCGCGTTCTGGGTGCAGGTCCAGCACGGCCCCGGGGCTAACAGCAACAAGGGCGACGGTATCACGACGGGATGGACCAGAATCAGCGTGCCGAACTACTGGGGACAGTACACCCACGGCGACCTCGGGTACGGCCGCTGCCACGAGCCGTACTACGCCAACGACAAGTTCGCCGTCGACTATCCCATGGACAGGGGAGACCCGATCTGGTCACCTTTCAAATGTGGGTGCATGGCCTTCGCCGGGCGCAACGAGACCCACATAGACTACGGTATTCTCGTCTCCATCGAGTCTTGCAACGGCAAGTACATCAGCTGACGAGTCACTTCAGCGCCCTGAGAACCGGGCTGAGCAAGGGCGACAGGGTGGACGAGGACACCATACTCGGCTACGCCGGCAAAACCGGCGGCCCCCGTATTCCCGTCGGCCAGGTCCACTTCCACCAGGTCTTCTATCGTTACCCGAAACAGAACCCTGATGGCTCCCCGTATGGTGGCCAGGGTTTGCAGATCATCCACCACCGCTACGTCGGCGCTGCGGCAAGCAGGAAGGATATAAGGCTCTGCTCCCACGTCTACGAGTACGGAAAGGTCAGGCCGGATTACGGGGTTTACTGCCGCGAAGGCCTGACCTGCGGCGAGGGGTACAGGATCAGCAATTAGAACGGTTTGCGAAACGCGTGGTCAGCGTTTCAGCCGTCAGTTCTCAGTCGTACGTGCCGGGGCCGTCAAGCGTTCGTACGCGGCTTCAGCCCTGGAGAGCAGACGCCCGACTTTCGGGTCCTCCAGCTCGTGTTCCAGCTCGTGCTTAGTCTCCACCCTGGCAGCCACGGGACGGGAGGCTTTGTTCTCCCAGTGTGTATCCCCGAATTTTCTCTTTGAGTTTTTCTCCACACGGGCGAGCACCGCCTCGACGTTCCGTTCGTTGTGGTGGAAGGGGGAGAAGGAGGTTCCGAACCTGTCGTTCAGGCACCGGATGACCCGTCCGAAGTCCCCTGTCACGTCTTCGAAAGTTCCGAGGACGTAGGCGCCACTGTAGCCTTCGACGGTCTCGTAGAAGGAGAGGTAGTACCTGAGGGCCTGCTCGACGGAGATCGGATCCCGTATCGCGAAAGAGAGCACGGCGTCTTTGGGCCTTCGTATTAGCACCAGGGTCGGTATCCGCCACCGCGCCGCCCGGATGACCTGCGCCGGAACGTGCAGGCCTGTGGCGATGCGCACCGTACCCTTCTGCGCCCTGTTGAAAGCCACTCTTACGAACGAGTTGGCCGACCTAGGGAACCCCTCGATGACCAGTTCAGTCTCGGGGGTCACGACGCGCGCCTGGTCTTTGCGCGCCAGCCGGTACAGACCGTAGAAGGCGGCGGGGTGCTTGCCCGCGTGGGTCTGGAGCCACTTCTCGAACCTGAAGACGGCGGGGCGTTCGTCCGAGTAGGGCCTGGATCGCTTCTCGCTCTGCATCACCACAATATTATATTCAGCACTTCAGCAGGTCAGCAATTCAGCAAGTATAGATAGCTGACCTGACCTACTGTCCCGCGGCGGTATACTCGGTGCGGAGGATTCCGTGCGGATCTTGGGCGACATTTCGGAGAGGCTGTTCGGCTTCAAGTTGTTGCGGCGCTTGGCGAGTGTCCTCGTTCTGCTGTTGGCGGATGGGCTTGCGCTGTTGGTAGGGCTTGAAGGCGCGGCTTGGGTCTTCGGAGGTGGGCCAGATCCCGCCCTCAGCCTGGCGCCGCTGCTGGTGGCGGCCTGGATCGTCCTCTTCGCCGCTTTTCGTCTGTACGACAGGGCGCCTGTTCGGCGCAGTCCGGGAGGGCTCGTCGGTGCCGCGTTTTGCTGGGCGGGGCTCGTGAGCGTGGGGGCTGTGATCTACCCGGTGAGCGGCCTCGGCATGGGAGAGATAATGTTCGCCGCCTCCCTCGCCCTCCTGGGCGCTGGATTTCTGAGGCTCCTCTACGAGCGCGTCCTGGGTAGGATTTACCGCCGCGGCTTCGGCCGGACGCCGGTCCTGGTGGTCGGAAGCGAAGAATACAGAGCGCGGCTGCGCCGGATGATGGGGCACGCGACCGACGCCTACGTCCTGGCCGGAGAGGTGGATATCGGTGGAGGGGCGCCGGATCTCGGGTCCTTGAGGGAGATGCTGGACTGCACGGACGCGCGCGGCATCGTTCTCGTCGGGGCGGAGCGCCTGCCCGACGATGACCTCCTCGACCTCGTACACTCCGTGCGCCTGCGCGGGATACCCTTGAGGGTGGTGCCAGGCGCGTTCGCCCTGATGCGAGGCCGAACCATCCTCTCGGAAGGTATGGGACTCCCGCTCCTCGAGATCCACTATCCGGGTCTGGACAATACCCAGCGGACTCTCAAGCGCGTCCTCGACGTGGCGGGCTCTGTCTGCGGGCTAGCAATCCTCTCGCCGCTCCTTTTGGCCGTCGCCGTCGCCGTGAGGCTGGACTCGCCCGGTCCCGTGCTCTTCAGACAGAAACGCGTCGGGGCGGACGAGAAGGTCTTCATCTGCTACATGTTCCGCTCGATGCAAACGGATGCCGAAGTGCGCCAGGCCGCGCTGGAGGACCTCAACGAGGCCGAAGGGCCCGTCTTCAAGATAAAAAACGACCCCCGCGTAACCAGGGTCGGACGTTTCCTCAGGCGCTGGAGCTTAGACGAACTACCCCAGCTGATAAACGTGCTCAAGGGCGAGATGAGCCTGGTGGGTCCCAGGCCGCTGCCCGTAAGGGACTTCCTGAGGATGGAGGAGGCGCACAAGCGGAGGCTCGGGGCCGTCCCCGGGATGACCGGCTACTGGCAGACCAGCGGCCGCAGTGACCTCTCCTTCGAGGAGATGGTGCGGCTCGACCTCTACTACATAGAGAACTGGTCGCTCTCGTTCGACCTCAAGATCATCTTGAAGACCCTAGGCGCCGTCCTTCACCGCAAGGGCGCGTATTGAAGCACGGCGTCTTTAGTCCGCCTTGTCAGCACGCCGCCCTGCGGGCGGCTTTCAGCACTTTGGCAAGTCATACCGGGTGCGTTTAGACGAGACTTCGTTCGGGCCGCGTGTGCCAGGGCCTTTCCTCCGCGTCATTCCCGCGAAAGCGGGAAGCCACGGGTAGCAGGAAGCCAGGGCATATCCGCGATGGTTGACGATGCCGGGCCGCTGGCACTCACTAGGAGAACTTCCTGCCGGGGCGCGCTTGGCGTGTAGTAAGCTAGGAAGCATCGTTTTCAGGTAGTTTTTCGGGCTGAGGTCGGGGGCTCTGTTGTCAGCAGGTGAGAAGTTCGAGGTAGGGATTATTGGAGCCGGCTATGTCGGGCTGACGACGGCGGCTTGCCTGGCTTACCTCGGGCACAGGGTTACTTGTCTGGACCGGGACGAAGGTTGTATGGAGAGACTTGGGGAGGGAAAGATCCCTTTCTACGAGCCGGGGTTGGAAGAGGTGGTGGCCCGTGGGATGCGAGCCGGTCGGCTGTCTTTCGTGGGGTCATCGGAGTTGTGTGGGCTCGTGGGGAGTGCGGACGTGGTGTTCGTTGCGGTCGGGACGCCGCAGGGGGATGATGGGTCGGCCGACCTCTCGAACGTGGCGAGCGTGGCGCGCCAGATAGGGCGTGCGCTCGCTGGCGGAACTGCTAGGTCGCGCGGGCGTTCGCTGGTCGTGGTCAACAAGAGCACCATGCCCGTGGGGGGCGGCGACTACGTGTCGGCCCTGATCGAGGAGGGCGCAGGCGGGAGGGAGGTCGCCGGGTTCGCGGTCGTCTCCAACCCCGAATTTCTAAGGGAGGGCAGCGCGGTCTACGACGCCCTGTTT
>DATDKB010000130.1:0-5700 GCA_036520255.1 Rubrobacter sp.
ACCGAGCGCCCCCGGTTCAGGCCCGAGAGATCGCAGTGAAGAAAGCCGACTAGGTCCTCACCCCGCACCATCCCCACCCCCTCCGCGGTCGGGCGAACCGTTGTCCCAGTGCCGCAGCTCGAAGCCCGCCTCCCCCAACCGCGCGGCGAGGGCATCCGCGGCCCGGGCGTCGCAGGCGCAGAGCACCCCTCCTTCGAGCCCGTCGCCCCGCTCGAGAGCCGCCGCCAAAGCCTCGGCCGGTTGCAGATGGTAGCCGCCGAGGCCGAGCTGCGGGTAAGTGTCGCGGATTGCCACTAGGACGCCACCCGGACCGCGAACGCACGCCGCGACGGACAAGAAGTGCCCGCAGTCCCAGTCCGGCTGTGGCGGCTCCACCGTTCGTCCGGCCAGGTGATCCAGCAGCAGCCTCGCAGGCGCGTGCGATCCCCACAGCCGCCCGGTGCGCAAATTGGCGATGAGGACGCACTCCGGGGCGCCGCCGGCGGCGGTCTCGATAAGCGAGACCACCGTCTCCTTGGTCCACGGGCCCGCGACAGGGACGACCGAAAGCTCGCCGCCGGAAAGCCGCTCTATGCCCCGCGCTACCCCCGCCGCGGACGTCCCGGCCGAAGCCCCGTCGGGAGTGAGGGGAAGGTCGGATACGTAGTCGTTCCGGGGCGCGGCTCCGGGCGGGAGCCAATCGGCTGGGTCCCCCTCCGCGAGGGTCGTCCCGGCCAGGAGCGCGACCTCCTCCTGGCTCGTGCGGTGACCGGTAGCTGAAAGGATCAGCGCCCCCCAGAACGCGCCGCAGAGCTGGTCCTTCTGAGGTATCTCGCGCTCGTGCAGTAGGGCGAAGTCCCCGGGGCCGGGGATGACGTCCCCCCTAGCGGTGATCGGACCCGTCAACCGGTCACGCCTCCCTTCTGTCAGCGCACATCAAGCGTTGGAACGTTTAGCGTGCGGAAGCTCAAACCCCAAGACCCCTCAGTAAAGCTCCGCCGCCGTGGCCGCCACTTCTTCCGGCGGAAGCTCCCTCGCCATCGCTGACTGCGCTCGCGCCACGGCGACGTGGGTGCGCACGAGGGGTTCGCCAATCGCATCGACGAGGACGGCATCTCCCTCCAGCGCGTCGAGTGCCTCGTCGGGTGAGGCGGGGAGCGGCCAGATGCCCCGGGAGGCGCGCTCGTCCTCGCCGAGCGTGGCGGGGTCCACCATCGTCGGCTCCCCGGGGTCGAGGCCGCGATCCACGCCGTCCATCCCCGCGGCCAGGACCGCGGCCAGTGCCAGGTACGGGTTCGACGTTACGTCGACCGGCTTGAGCTCGACGTTGGCGGTCGACGATTCCTTTCCGGCCACGGGGGAGGCCAGCCGCACGGCGGCCTCCCTGTTGTCCAGCCCGTAGGCGCTGTAGGCCGATGCCCACATGCCCGGGGCGAGGCGCTGGTAGGAGTTGGGAGACGGGGCGGTGAAGGCCATGACGGCAGGCAGGTGCTCCAGGACCCCCGCCACGAAGCCCGCTCCCGGGCCACTGAGCGTCCCGGATGCGTCGAAGAGCACCGGGGAGTCGTCCTCATATAGGCTCACGTGCAGGTGGTGGCCGTTGCCGGCCGCGTCGAGGTACGGCTTCGGAGCCATGGTGGTCTCGAGACCCATCTTATGGGCCACGCCCCGGATCGCCTCCAGCACCATCACGCGCTCGTCTGCCGCAGCGAGCGCTTCGTCCTCACCCACCGAGAGCTCCAGATTCCCGTGCCCCACCTCAGCATGACACTGCTCGGGACTGATGCCCATCTCCTGAAGCGTGCGTGCCAGCTCCGCAACGAACTCCGCCGCCGTGGTGAGCGCGAAGCTTCCGGCGTACGGCGTTCTATCGAGCGGACCTTCGGAACCCCACACGTAAAACTCGGTCTCGTAGGAGGCAACTGCCCTGTAGCCTCTCTCGGCGAGGCGCCCGAGCACCCGCTTGAGGGCGCTGCGCGGGCATCCCTCCCAAGGCGTCGTCGCGTCGGGCTCCATCATGTCGCAGGTGACCATCGCCTGGTTCGACGCGAAAGGCAACGGGGTAAGGGTCCAGAGGTCCGGCACTAGGCGGCATTCCCCGACGGGGCTAAGTCCTGACTCGGGATGCAGGGCTCCACTCGGGTCGAGGGCGAGCACTCCCTTAGCGAGGCCCACGCCCGCCTGTGCGCGCCTCCCGAAGCCGTCCCTGTGGACGGCCTTGGCCTTGGGAATGCCCGCGTGATCCACGAACGCGAACCTGACCCAGAGGGTATCCCCCGGCAACAACGGCGTCACGTTCTCCCTTGCCTCGCGCTCCGCTTGCATCTGACCCCCAACGGTTTCCCGAATACTCAATCTTCCACGGCGTCCGATGTCTCACGCCGGGACCCCCCGTTCTAGCTCTGCAGCATCTGCGCCCGCCATCAGGCCCCCGTCCGGGGCCCAGGGGAAGGGGCCAGACCCTCCTCGGCCATAAGCCTCTCTCCGGCCCGCCGCGTCGCGGCGCTGCGGACGAGCGTTACCAGGATCCCCGCGATGACCCAGAGCGCGGCGATGATCGGGTACCACGCCGCGGCGTCCGTCGGATAGGGGTAGACGTTGCGGAACAGGGTGTAGCCGATGACCACCAGCGCCAGGAAAGGCACTACTACCTCCCACGCGGCAACCAGCTGCCCGCCCGAGAAAAACAGCAGCTTCGCGGCCCCGATGGTGGCCAGGGCGTACACGAGAAGTAGGATCAGGGTCCCTATGGTTCCAGATGCTACGAACAGATCGAACGGCGCCACGCCTAACACGAACCAAGCGAGGATGATGATGACGTATACGGCGGCGGCGACGGTTGCAGTGGACCGCACCGGGACGCCGTTACGGGCCGAAACGGTTCCGAGTGGGGGCGGACCAACCTCGTCGCGCGAGAGCGCGTACAGGAGCCGCGTGGCCCCCACTACGCAAGCCAGCGCGCAGCCGAAGGCGCTGACGGCTGCGCCGATGGTGATGAGCTCACCGACCCAACCTGCGACGAACTGGCTGCCGAGGTCGCCGAGCAGAGAGTTCGAAGCGATAAATTCCTTGACGCCCTTCGCGTCTGTTCCGAAGCCCATCACCTCGACTGCTGTCACGAAGATGAAGTAAAGGCCGCCGAAGATAGCGACGCCCAGGATCGCCCGCGGTATGTCGCGGCGGGGTTCCTGCGCCTCCTCGCCCAAGGTCGCTGCGGCCTCGAACCCGGCAAAAGAGAGGAACCCGAACACCACCCCGAGAAAGACTGCGGAGGCGCCCGTCCCCTGAGGCACGGTGAAGACCGAGAAGTCCAAAGTGTTCCCGTTCGGGGCCGTGCCGGTCGCGAGCCGTAACAGGATGACGACGCTGACTATCAGGATCAGAGCTACCGTCGTGGCCTCGATGACCAGCAGCACCCTGGTCCCCTCACGGATGTTGGAGGCCGCGAGCGCCCACACGCCGGCGAGCGCGATCGCACCCACCACGAACGGCGCCCAGCCCGGCTGGTCCGTCCAGATGCCGAGGCTGTCCAGAAAGTCAGCGCCGAAGATCCCGGACGCCGTGGCTGTCACGACCCCGTAGAAGGTGTATGTGCCCATGAGCGCCCACCCGGAGACGACGCCCGCCCGTGGTCCCAGCGACGCGCCGACGAAGCCGTAGACGCTGCCAGCGTGGTTGAAGCGCTGCGTAAGCCGGACGAATGTCCAAGCGATAAGGAGCACACCGATGGTCGCCAACGCGAAGGCGAGCGGGACGGCACGCCCGATGGTGCTCGCGGTGCCCTGCGGGTTTATGTTGGCGGCCATCGAGGGCGCCATGAGGGCAAGCGAGATGCCGACCGCCTCCCACAAATGCAGCTCTCGCCGCAGGTTCGGGCCTTCTGCGCTGCCAGCAGCGCTCCTTACTTCGGTAGCCATGTCGACCCCCTTACTCTGTAGGATAAGTTGGGTCGAGCGGCCCCGCGACCCGACACGATGAATGCCACCGGAGTCCGGACACTCGTCCCCGCGGGGGCTCGGCGCGCATCCTCCGTGCGCGGGGGCCACACCGCCCGCGCATCCTCTCGAGTCCCACTCCAAACCTGCATCCCGACCCCCAAGACTGAGCGTCATACCCCCGTTCCCCGCGGGGATTTGCGCAGTATCTCACCTTCCGTCCCCACATTCCACAGGTCCCGGACTGCCCGCGTCAAAGGGCGTCTCGAACGGGAGGCAGACCGGAAACCCAACTTACCCTTCTATACAGAACGACGCCTCGGATCTCCGTAGCGAGTCCGCGGAACCGGGGCTTCAGCGGGGCGGTACGCGGGCCGCAATGCGCGTCCCGGTTCCGCGGACTCGCTCTCGAATTCGAACTCGGCGCCCAGGGCGTGCCCTCTCGCGCATGCTCCTCGGGTCCACGCCGAAGAGTGCTTCGGGGCCGGAACTCGCCGACCGTGGAGGTCGACTAACTAGAGCGATCGACGATACCTGCGTGTATGTGCCCGGGAACCCCGCGACCGGGATTCTGGTCATCGACGCCGCCCTGCACCGGAACCCCTCTACGACGTGCGCGGAGCGAATGATGTACGAATCATCGAAGATGAGCAAGGTGGGCGTCTCGATCGACCGGATGCCCTCGTGAAGCTAGTGGACCTCTCCATCTAGCTGCTTCACCTTGGCGATCGGCGTGGGTCAACCTTCCTGGTTCGTCACGATCCTTGCGCGCTCTTTGCGAAATCCGTAACCTTGTGATCGTCGGAACCGACGTAGAGTGGTTACGCGCTAACCGCGTTCTGCCTTATGGGCAAAACGTGCTGGCCCGAAGGTATCAACTCCTTTGGGATTGACGCGCGAAACCAACCTAAACTCCAGGCCATGCAAGCGGTGACCGCTTCGCTCGGCGGCGAGGACGACGATGCGGCGGTCCAACGAGCTATACCACGAACCGTGCGGAAAAAGCGCTCGAAGGAGGCAGAACCATGAGGGACCTATCAGGTGCGAGGCATCTCGCCACTAAAGCCGTTTGGGCGGGCGAGGAAGGCTACCTTGCCGAGGGTGCGACGCAGGTGCCGATCGTGCAGAGCATTCCGTTCGGCTACGATGACCTCGATGAGTGGACAGACGTCGCCCTCGGCGAGCGCGCGGGGCACATCTACAGCCGCAACACCAACCCCACGACCCACGCCTTCGAGGAGAAGGTTCGTGTTCTGGAGGGGGCGGAGGACTCGACGAGCTTCGCCACCGGGATGGCGGCTATCAGCAACACCCTTTACGCTTTCCTAAAGCCCGGTGATAGGGTCGTCTCCGTCAAGGACACTTACGGCGGGACGAACAAGATTTTCCTGGAGTTCCTACCCAGAGCCGGAGTGGAGGTGAAGCTGCTCGACACCACGGACCCCGACGCCGTCGAAGAAGAGATCGCAAGGGGCTGCGATCTCCTGTACCTGGAGACGCCGACGAACCCGACGCTCAAGCTCGTCGACATTAGTCGCCTCTCCGAAGCCGGGCGTGAGGCCGGGGCGGTCGTCGTGGTGGACGGCACCTTCGCTACCCCGATAAACCAGAGTCCGCTCGCACTGGGGGCGAACCTCGTGCTCCACAGCGCCTCAAAGTACCTCGGTGGGCACTCGGACGCCCTCGGCGGCATCCTGTGCGGGCCACAAGAACTCGTGCGGCGGGTTTACCACTACCGCGAGATCAACGGCGCATCCCTCGATCCCTTCGCCGCCTATCTCCTGCT
>DATDKB010000131.1:0-5883 GCA_036520255.1 Rubrobacter sp.
GGCCCGTCACCTTGCCGGGGTATTGAAGAACGAAGTTCCTGATCTGGAGATCGATGTGGCACCTTCCGTGGCCCGCAGCGGCGGGGGGACGTTGCCGACGTACGAGATACCATCCTTCGCTGTGAGGCTTGGAGGTACGGATGCAGAAGCGCTGGCTCGAGACCTACGCTCCGCGGAGCCGCCCGTGGTCGGACGCGTGCGCGAGGGAAGGTTGTGGCTGGAGGTGCGGACGCTCCTTTCGGGTGATGAAGAGGCCGTGGTCGGGGCCCTGAGACAAGCGCGTGGGTGAGTCCGGCGGACACAGGATAGCCCTCACCATAGGTACTGCGGGGCACGTGGACCACGGCAAGACTACGCTCGTCCGCTACATGACCGGCACCGACACCGACCGTCTAGAGGAGGAACACCGCAGGGGCATCTCCATCGTGCCAGGCTACGCCGAGCTCGACCTCCCGAGCGGGCGACGAGCGAGCCTGGTCGACGTGCCCGGCCATGAACGCTTCGTCAAGAACATGGTGTCGGGATCGACGGGCGTCGACGCCTTCCTGCTCGTGGTCGCCGCCGACGACGGCGTCATGCCCCAGACCCGCGAACATCTTGACATCTTGCGGCTTCTCGGCGTCGAGCAAGGGGTCGTCGCGCTCTCGAAGACCGACGCGGTTGACGAAGAGACCTTAGAGTTGGCCGAGCTGGAGGTTGAGGAACTGTTGGAGTCCAGAGGCCTGGATGTTAGGGTAATTCATGTAAGCGGCGCGACCGGTGAGGGTGTTGATGACCTGCTGCTGTCGCTTGATGCGATGGTCGCCCATACGGCTGACCAGAGGCGTGGGGATCTGGCACGGCTGCCCGTCGATCGTTCGTTCGTGCTCAAGGGCATCGGGGTCGTGGTGACGGGAACTTTGTGGAGCGGGGAGATCCGGCCCGGCGACACCCTGCACACGACGACGGGCTTGCGCCCGAGGGTGCGCGGCGTGCAGAACCACGGCCAACGCGCCGAGGTGGCGCACGCCGGCGCCCGCACAGCCCTGGATCTCACGGGTGTGGAGATCTCGGAGATAGAAGCCGGCGAGGTCTTGCTCTCCTACCCCGTTCCAGCGAGTCGCGACATCGACGCCCGCGTCCGACTCCTGGTGACCGCCAAATCCCTCTCCCACGGCGCCCTGGTGCGTGTGCATCACGGGACCCGCGCCACGAACGCCCGCGTCAGGCTTGCGGAAGGAGAAGGGATAGACCCCGGAATTACGGCGCTCGCCCGCCTGCGCCTCGACGAGCCGTTCGTCACGCTCCGGGGCGACCGCTTCGTGCTGCGCTCCATGGAAGGCACCACGGTAGGCGGTGGCACCGTGCTCGACCCTTACCCGATGGGCCGGCGCCCCGACCCGTCGTGGCTCGAAGCCCTCGAAAGCGGTGACGCGGGCAAGGCCGTCCCGCTCGCCCTGGCCCGGAACCCCCGCGCAGGCATGACCACCGGGGAACTCTCGCTCGCGCTCTGGCTTCCGTCCGGCGAAGTGTCACGCGCCGTGGAAGCCGACGCCGGCGTGGAGACGGTGGGAGAGATCCACGCCCCGGCCGAAGAGGTCGCGGCGGCGCGCGGGCGACTCCTCGAAGCGCTCGAGCGCCGCGCCGCCCGGCACCCCGAAAGCCCCGAGCTAACCGTCGCCGAAGCCCGCACCGCCACAGGCCTCGCGGCCCGCCTCGCGGACGCCCTCCTCGGGGACATGCAGGAGGAAGAGATCAGGGTGACCGACAAGGGCGTCGGCCTGCCGCACGATGAAACTCCCGTCGAACTGGAGCGCGAGGCGGAAGCGTTACTAGAAGTGCTACGGGCCGCCGGATCCGAGCCCCCTGCGGCTGAGCCAACGCCGGCGTTGCGCCTGCTCGTAAAGCGTGGAGATGCTGTAGTGCTCGGCGGCTCGCTCTTCGCCGCGCGCGAAGCCGCAGAGTCCGTACTGCAGCGCATCAAAACCATCTGCAGGGAACGGGGTGAGATCTCACTGTCAGGACTCCGCGACAGCCTCGGCACCAGCCGTAAGTTTGCCCAGGCCTGGCTTGAATACTCCGACGCCGCGGGCGTCACCAGCCGCACCGGCGAAGTTCGAGTTCTCACCCGTCGCTACAGGTAGGCGATAGAATAAACACAACCCGGAATGCGTGGGCCTGGTGGCCCGGCCGGTCTTCAAAACCGGTTTGCGTCCGCGATGCGGCCGTGGCGGTTCGATTCCCCCGCATTCCGCGACTGAGAACTAGTCAGCCGGTCAGCAGGCTGAAATGCTGACAAGCTGTATTGCTGAAAGCTAAGACTCCGGAGGTTTCGACATGAGCTTTTCCCATCTCGACAGCGAGGGCGCGGCCAGGATGGTCGACGTGGGGGAGAAGGCCGTCGTGAGGCGAACCGCCATCGCCGGAGGGTATGTACAGATGTCTCCCGAGACCGTGGCGTTGCTGAAGGAGACGGCGTTGCCCAAGGGCGACGTGTTGAGCACGGCCAGGATCGCCGGCGTGATGGCGGCCAAGAAGACGCCGGAGTTGATCCCGCTCTGCCACAGCCTGAACTTGACGTCCGTGGACATGGAGTTCGAGGTCGGTCACGGGCACATCGGCATCACGGCTACGGCCCGCGCGAGCGACAGGACGGGAGTCGAGATGGAGGCCCTCACCGCCGTGAGCGTGGCAGCTTTGACCGTCTACGATATGTGTAAGGCCGTCGATAAGGGCATGGTCATCGGGGAGATCAAATTGCTGCGCAAGACCAAGGAATTTGCCGGTCCGTGAAGGCTTACACGGCGCTCCGCAGGGGTGCATGCAACACTTTGCTAGTCGATGATAACGATGTCGTGGTTATGCTAGACTTTCTGGCTAACCTACGGGATATTCGTCAGGTCAGGAGCGGAGATCGAGGGCCAGAACACCTTTCTTTATCCCATATTCCTAGATCTCTCCGGCAGGCGCTGCGTCGTGGTCGGTGGGGGTGCGGTGGCGACGAGGAAGGCCCGCAAGCTCCTGCAAGCTGGGGCCGAGGTCGTGGTGGTCTCTCCGGCGGTCCTTTCCGAACTGGAGAGCATTGGTGCGGAGATACGGTATCGTCCTTACGAGGCAGGCGATCTGGAAGGCGCCGACCTCGCGTTTACGGCGACGGACTCGCGGGAGGTAAACGCGGCGGTTGCGCGCGAGGCGAGGGAGCGCGGCGTGCTCGTCAACGCCGCCGACAAGCCGTCCGTGGGGGATTTCGCCGTGCCATCGACGCTGCGGAGGGGCGGGCTTCAGGTTGCCGTCTCGACGGGCGGGGCGTCTCCGACGCTTGCGCGGAGGATCAGGAAAGAGCTGGAGGCGTCTTTCGGACCAGAGTGGGCCGGCGTCGTCGAGGAGCTCGAGGCGGCCCGACGCAAAGGTGAGGCGCCGGACGAGGACCTCGAAGGGGAGGTGAGCCGGTGCTTGTCGCGGTTGCGGGGATGAGCCACCGCTCGGCGCCCGTCGAGGTGCGCGAGCGAGTAGCGTTTCCGCCGTGCGCGGGGCGCGACTTCCTCAGGCGCCTCAAGGACGAGGGCGTCGTCGCAGAAGCTGTGCTCCTCTCGACGTGCAACAGGACCGAGGTCTACGCCGTCGTGGAAGACGAGGGGGCGAGGGGGCGGGTGCTCGACCTGCTTGCCGAAGACAGGGGTGTCGGGCGGGCGTCGCTTGAGCGGGACACGTACTGGCTTACGGACTCAGAGGCCGTGCGGCACCTTTACAGGGTTGCTTCTTCATTAGACTCGATGATCGTGGGGGAAGGTCAGATCCTTGGCCAGGTCCGCGAAGCGTACAGGGCGGCGACCGAAGAGCATTGCGCAGGCCAGATCCTCAACCGCCTCTTTCACTCCTCGCTCAGGATCGGTAAACGGGTCCGCTCCGAGACCGGAATAGGCGACAGCTCCCTCTCCGTCCCCCGCGTCGCAGTGGAGCTCGCCAGGGAGGTCTTCGGTTCGCTCGCGGGAAGGCGGGCTCTTGTCCTCGGCGCAGGAGACATGAGCGAGCTCGTCGTCAAGCACCTCAAGGACAGGGGCGTATCCGACCTCCTCATCACCAACCGCACCCCCGAACGCGCCAGGCTGCTGTCAGACCGGGTAGGGGGCAGGGATGTGGCATTCGAGGCTCTGGCCGATGAGTTGCCCGGTGTAGACGTCGTCGTCAGCTCCACCGGCTCGGGCGAGTGGGTCGTCGGGAGCGAGACGGTCGCTGGCGCCATCGAGTCGAGACAGGACCCGCTGTTCTTTATAGACATCGCCGTGCCGAGGGACATCGACCCCGTGGTCCAGACCATCGAAAACGTCTACCTCTACGATATAGACGACCTCCAGGCCGTCGTCGAGCGCAACGCCGAGGGTCGGCAGGAGGCCGCGGAGGAGGGGGAGGCCATGATCTCGCCTGCCGTCCTCGAGTTCACGGGTTGGCTTTCGACGCTGCATGTCGTGCCCATGATCCAGGAGCTCCGCGACGGGGCTGAGCAGATAAGACGCCACGAGCTCGCCCGAGCGCTGAGAAGGATGGACCTCTCACCCGAGGAGGCCGCTTCGATCGAGCGCATGAGCCATTCGCTCGTAAACAAGCTGCTGCACGGTCCGATCCAGGAGATAAAGGCACGGGCCGAGGCCGGCTCCCCGTTCGAAAGCTCCGAGGTCAGACGCCGCCTCCTTGCCCTGGACGGCCTCGACGTCGAGCTGCATCGCTCGCGCCACCAGTCCCCATGACCCAAGAAAACCCCGCCATCCTCGGAACGCGTGGCTCGAAGCTCGCCCTCGTGCAGGCCGAAGAGTGCGCAAAGACCCTGCACGAGAGTGGAATCGAGGTGGAGGTCCGTATCATCAGAACGACCAGCGAGCACCTCCCTGACACCCCACTCGCCGTAATTGATCAGCGGGACGTGTTCACCCGCCAGCTCGACGAAGCGTTGCTTTCCGGGGAGATAGACCTCGCTGTTCACTCGCTTAAAGACGTGCCGACGGAGCTACCGGCGGGGCTCTCGCTCTCCGCCATCACCCGCCGCCACGATCCCTCGGACGTGCTCGTCTCGGACGAGCGATACACCCTGGATGACCTGCCGCGCAAAGCAGTTATCGCCACGTCAAGCCTTCGCCGGAAGGCCCAGCTCCTGCACCACAGGCCGGACCTGGAGATCGTCGGCATCAGGGGCAACGTGGACACGCGCATACGCAAGATGCGCGAGGGCGCGGCCGATGCCGTCGTGCTGGCCCGCGCCGGCCTCGAACGCCTCGGCCTCGACGCCCCGCACACCGTGATCCCACCCGAAACAGTGCTTCCCGCCGTCGGCCAGGGCGCCCTCGCCATCGCCACCATGGAGGGCCATCCCCTTCGTGTTCCTATCCGCGAAGCCCTGAACCACGGGCCCACCGAGAGGGCGGTGCTCGCCGAGCGGGCGATGCTCCGCGCGCTCGAAGGCGGCTGCAGGGTTCCCGTCGGGGCGATCAGCGTCATGAGAGGCAGCGTGGTGAGACTCGGCGGCATCGTGATCTCCCCTGACGGGGCGCTCGCGTACCGCGAAGAGGCCGAAGGCGAAGAGCCCGAGGAAGTGGGCAAGAGGCTGGCGCTCGACCTGCTGGATCAGGGCGCGGCGGTGGTGCTGGGCGAGGTCAGGGAGGTGAGGCGGTAGGTGGCCCGGACGTTCGCCAGGGCGATCGTACGGCGTGTTCCGGATACGCTAAGCGACGGCTTAACCACCGCGGAGCTGGGAAAACCCGACACCGAGAAGGCCCGCGACCAACTCCGGCGCTACGTCGCCGCGCTCGAAGGGTGTGGCGTCGAGGTGACCGTGCTGGAAGCGGACGAGCGTTACCCGGACTCGGTATTCGTCGAGGACACGGCGGTCGTCACCGACCGGTGCGCGGTCGT
>DATDKB010000132.1:0-4207 GCA_036520255.1 Rubrobacter sp.
CCTCGAAGTTCCTCATGTAATGCATCGTGCGCGGCTGAACCGCGGTATTTACCACTGTGGTCAGCGTCCGCTCGTACTCCCCATACTCCTGCCCGATGTCTGCCGAGATAGAGACAGAGAGGTCGGGATGTGCCTCACGCACGATGTCCCTGGCGCGCCTCTCGTGCGCGGGGTTCACGTACGAGTTCAAGTAACCGATGGCGAGAGACTCGACGCCACGGTCGACCAGCCTGTCAACCGCCTCACGCACCCCGTCCTCGTCTAGTTCTTCGAGCACATCGCCGCTGGCGGTGATGCGTTCCGAGATGCCGACGGTGTCGGTCGGGACGGCCGGAGGGTCTGGTTTCTGAAGGGCCATCCAACCGTAGAGAGGTCCCGGGGTCCAGGCGCGGGCGAGGTGCAGTATTTGCTCGTGACCCTTCGTCGTCAGGAGGCCTACCCGCGAGCCTGTGTTCGTCAGGATCATGTTCGTCACAACGGTCGTGCCGTGGAAGAACAGATGCAGGTCGAGAAAAGAGATCCCAACCTTCTCGCACACAGCCTCAATCCCCTCGACCACCCCCTTGGATGGATCCTCCGGCGTCGAGAGCACCTTTCCCTCGGTCAGCCCGCCGGTCTCTTCATCGAAGACAAGCACGTCGGTGAACGTTCCTCCAACGTCTACCGCAACGTTGTACATGGTCGCTCCCTTCGGTAGCTCAGCACGTCAGCATTACAGCTTGTCAGCTTCGTCGTTTCCTCGAACGTTTCGCTCATCGGCCTGTGTCGATGCGGAAGCATTCGTTGCCATGTCGTGGGCGACGGGTTCTAATTCTGGTTGATGGCTGCTAACTGGATGCTGACAGCTCATACGAAATTTCCCGCCTTGTGGACCTGCCCGGGGAGCTCTTTGTCTAGTTGCTGGGCGAGCCAGGCAGCCACTTCGATGAGGGCATCAAGGTCTATTCCCGTGTCGTAGCCCATGTTGTGCAGGAGGTAGACCAGGTCTTCTGTGGCGATGTTGCCCGTGGCGCGTGGGGCGAAGGGGCAGCCGCCCGTGCCGCCTACGGAGGCGTCGAGGACCGTGGCGCCGCTCTCGACGGCGGCGGCGGCGTTGGCTATGCCTGTGTTGCGGGTGTCGTGGAAGTGGCAGCCGACCGTGATGCCCTTCGTCGCGACGCCTTCGACGAGGTTTCGGACCCCTTTCGGGACCCCTACGCCGATGGTGTCTGCCAGGACGATCTCGTCCGGGACCGATGCCGCAACCTCGCTGGCAATCTCAAGTACGTGTTCTGGTTCCACCTTTCCCTCGAAGGGGTCTCCGAAGGCGGCAGACAGGGTGATGGAGACGCGCACGCCGTCGAGGCGCGCACGCTCGACGAGCCTTGCGGCGAGCTGTGTCGCGTCGGCCACCGTTGTGTTCTGGTTGCGCTTGGCGAAGGTCTCGGTTACGGGGAAGGCGTAGCGCACTTCGTCGACGCCCGCCTCGATGGCCCGCTCGTAGCCTTTTTCGTTGAGCACGAGGCCTGCGTAGCTCGTGTGCGGGGACCGCGTGATGGTGGCCATCACCTCTTCTGCGCCGGCCATCTGGGGGACGCGTTTGGGGCTGACGAAGCTCGCGGCCTCAACGCGTGGGACGCCGGCCGCGGCCAGCTTCTCGCAAAGCTCGGCCCGGACCTGTGGAGTTAGCGTTTCGTCTTCGTTCTGAAGGCCGTCGCGGGGGCCGACGTCGACTATCTCGATGCGCATCAGACGATGCCCCGCTCCCGCAGAGCGTCGAGGTCCTCTTCGCCCATCCCGAGCACCTGTCCGTATATCTCGTCGTTGTGCTGGCCAAGCTTCGGCCCGGTCCAGCGGACTTCTCCGGGTGTCTCGGAGAGTCGGGGGACCACGTTCTGCATGGGGAACGGTCCTATGTCTGGGTCTTCGACCTCGACGATGTTTCCCCTGGCGGCGTACTGTTCGTCGGAGAGCATGTCTTCTGCGGTGAACAGCTTGCCGGCGGGGACGCCCGCCTCCCTCATTGCCTCGAGCACCTCTTCCGCCGTCCGTTGCCCGGTCCAGTCGGAGATCATGTTGTCAAGCTCCTCCTGGTTCTCGCCGCGGGCGTGGTGGGTGGCGTACTGGTCGCTCTCGGCCCACTCGGGATGTCCTACGGCCTTCGCGAACCTCCCGAACACGGTGTCTGCGTTAGCGCCGATAACGACGTAGTCACCTTCGCTTGTGGGATAGGTGTTCGACGGGGCGACGAAGGGCAGGATGGCCCCGGTCCGGCCACGGATGTGCCCCGTGAGCGCGTACTCGGGGATGGTGCTCTCCATAAGCGCGAGGACGGCCTCGTAGATAGCCACGTCCACTATCTGGCCCTTGCCGCCGTTCGCCTCGCGGTTGTAGAGGGCCGTTACGGCGCCGAGGGCGCCGAAGGTCGCGGCGAGCGAGTCGCCAAGGCTGATCCCAACTCGCGGAGGCGGACGGTCGGGGAACCCTGTCACGTGCCTGATCCCGCCCATGGCCTCGCCGATGGACCCGAACCCGGCCTGATCCCTGTATGGCCCCGTCTGCCCGTACCCTGAAACGCGGACCATGACGAGGCCGGGGTTGGCTTCGCTCAAATCCTCGTAACCGAGGCCCCACCGCTCCAGGGTGCCCGGCCTGAAGTTCTCGACTACCACGTCGGCCCCGGAGATGAGGCGACGGGCGAGGTCCTGCCCCTCCTCTTCCCGCAAATTCAGGGTGACGGACTTCTTGTTACGGGCGATGATGGGCCACCAGAGGGTGCGTCCCTCCTTGCGATGCCTGCCCCACTCGCGGGGGCGGACGGTCGGGGAACCCTGTCACGTGCCTGATCCCGCCCATGGCCTCGCCGATGGACCCGAACCCGGCCTGATCCCTGTATGGCCCCGTCTGCCCGTACCCCGAAACCCGCACCATAACGAGGCCGGGGTTGAGCTTGCCCAAATCCTGGTACCCGAGTCCCCACCGCTCCAGCGTACCTGGCCTGAAGTTCTCGACGACCACGTCTGCCCCGGAGATGAGCCGACGGGCGAGGTCCTGTCCCTCCTCTTCCCGCAAATTCAGGGTGACGGACTTCTTGTTACGGGCGATGATGGGCCACCAGAGGGTGCGTCCCTCCTTGCGATGCCTGCCCCACTCGCGCATGGGGTCTCCCTTACCCGGCGGCTCGACCTTGATGACCTCGGCGCCGAAATCGGCGAGGAGCTGGCCGCAGAATGGGCCCGCAAGCAAGCTTCCCATCTCGACGACGCGCACGCCTTCGAGGGGACGCGGTCCTTTGTCCCCCTCAGCCATTCATGTCCTCCTTCAGGGCGCTTATGACGAAGTCCCGCCCCTCGTAGACGTGCTCGCGCATGATGATTTCCGCCCTGTCCGCATCGCCCCTCTCCAGGGCCTCGACGATCTGACGGTGGTAGTGGTTGGAGATGACCCTCTCGTGCGGCGTGTACCAGAAGAAGGCCTTGAACATGAGCGGTATCTCGACCGTGCGGTTGATGAGCCGCTTCAAGCGCCTGTTGCGGCTCGCCTCGACGATGGTGCCGTGGAACTCTTGGTTGAGCCCTACGAGCGTCCTGATCTCCTCCTCATGGTCGTCGAACCGGCCGGCGAGCCCCTCCATCCCGCCGGCCAGCTCCCGCAATCGCTCCAGCTCGCTCCTCTTTATCCGTCCCGCCGCCCGCCTCGCGGCGTGGCCTTCCAGCACGGCCCGCAAGTCGTAGATGTCCCACACATCCTCTGTCGAGAAAGAGCACACCGTGGCCCCGCGGTTCGGTGCGATCTCGACGAGCCCCTCGGCCTCCAGCATGGTGAGGGCCTGCCGCACAGGCGTCCGGCTCACCCCGAGCCGCTCCGCGAGCTGCTCCTCGACAAGCCGCTCGTCAGGGCCGTACTCGCCCGTCAGGATCAAAGCCCG
Organism: Rubrobacter sp.; assembly: GCA_036520255.1. Classification (GTDB taxonomy): domain Bacteria; phylum Actinomycetota; class Rubrobacteria; order Rubrobacterales; family Rubrobacteraceae; genus Rubrobacter_D. The sequence goes on from DATDKB010000132.1 coordinate 3,908, forward strand.
CAACCGCTCCAGAGCCCCGACAGGCTGCGACTCCTGCTCCGCGTCCCGCAAAATTCGTCCCACAAAGACTCCCGTTCGTAACCTTCGGAGAACCCCTTGTATACAATCTTAGGCGCCCAGGAAACTTGTGTCAACAATTTCAAGGGTAGGTTAGGTTGGCTCATCGGATCTTGGCTTGAGGTTTCAGGCATCAGGCTACAGGTATCAGGTTTCAGGGCTACTTCGAAAGACGGCTCGGGCGGGTGGTGCGGAGATGCGTTCGTCGAAGGTCTTTCCGGGGCGGTCGCGCTAGACTACGTT